>JAGMDP010000122.1 GCA_023128635.1 Candidatus Heimdallarchaeota archaeon
CTTCAAGTAAGGTTGTTTTTCCCACCTTAGAATTACCTACTAATACTATTTTTACTGTGTGTGATTTCTCCTCTTGAGAATCAAATTTAGTTTCAATAGTAGGTTCCATACTAATACTCTCCAAACAATCGGAAACAACCATTATTCATTATAGATGATTGTGTTTAGGAACAATGACTTCTAAATTTATTGGTTTAATTCCACTTTTAGATATTCATCATTACAAGTGGTTTATTGTCTTTTTACTTTTAAAATGTAATTTAAAATTCTTTGACAACTATACTAACATCTCTAAAAATTTGCTTTTCTAAAGTTTTGAGTATTACTTCTTTTAACATATAAGACAGAAGCTATTTAGTAGAATTCCATCTTAGAAATAACAGTAGATTAAATAACTGTTTACTTAGTGAATGCAAGCGAGGATCCAAATTGAATAAAGTAAAAAAAATCCCTGTACTAGAGCGTGTAGCTAAAGCTAATGAAATATTTGTAGAGGAAATCCGAGAAAATTTCAGAAGAAATAATATTATTTGTTTTAATATTATGGGATCACCTGGTTGTGGAAAAACAACCTTCATTGAAAATACTATTCTAAAATTAAAAGGGAAGAAAAAAATTGCTGTTATTGAAGGGGATTTAGCTACAACAATTGATGCTGAAAGAATTCGTGATTTAGGAGTTGATGTGTTCCAAATTAATACCGGGTCAATGTGTCACCTTGATGCAAGACTTATTCGTACAGCATTAACCAAAATGGATCTTAGTAATGTCGATTTTTTGTTTATTGAAAATGTAGGAAATTTAGTGTGCCCTTCATCACATGATTTAGGGGAAGATTATAGAATAATTTTAGCTAGTGTTCCGGAAGGACCTCATAAACCGAAAAAATATCCGGTTATCTATAAAGAAGCAGATGTTGTTGTAATAACAAAAGCAGATCTTTTAGAGCATTTTCCAGATTTTACTGTTGAGACTCTCTTTGGGCATGCAAAAGAAATCAAACCAGATATTATAACTTTCAAAGTGGCTCTCAAAGGAAATGAAATTATAATGGATGAATGGATTCAATGGTTAGAGAATGCCGAACAAAATAACCGTTGAATACCGATTTACATTTCCTATTCGTTCACTTACCTTTGTCTATTATTCGTCATCAAATATGAAGATTTTAACTAATTCTTCTCTTAAATCATCCTTCACCATTTCAATTACTCGAGTAAAAGATTCATCTATGATGTTTTCTTCGATCTTAGCAATAAACTCAGTACTTTGGATGATTTTGTAAAACCTAGCCATTGCTTTATCCATTGCAGGGATTACAGCTTCAGCAAATGCAGATAAGAATAGATTGGATATTGCATTTTTATTTATCCAAGGTCGTTCAGCATAAATTTCCTTTAATTCTTTTGCAGATAATTGTTTGAACATTTCTTCTTTCCCACCATTAATTGATGAATAAGGTGTTGACTCGTTTTTAATCTTTGACAAACTTATTGTTTTATAGATTAAAAATTTTCACGTCTTTTTTCTAAAGATGTTAAAATGGGAATACTTTTTATCTATGTCTTTGAATTAAATCATAAGGTTTTAAGTTGAGTTATGTTAAATTAACACCTACCCAAAACATGCAATTCATTGGGAGATTTGATTAAGGAATGTCTTTACGTCCAACCTACAGAGCAATAGGTATTGATTTAGGTACATCAACCATTAAGCTTTCATGTGCTACGCATCTTAAGAAAATTCCTTCAATTGTAGGAAACCCACTTGAAGGTTGGAGAGGATTCAGTGGAGATTCTTCTTTGGAAAAAAACCTCGTTATTAGTGATGGGACAAGAAGCCTCTATGTTGGGGAATTAGCACGATTACAAAGTGAAATTAAACGTGAAATCGCTAGTGAAGGAAAAGTGAAAAGCATTGATGATGCAGTGCTAGCGATAAAAGCAGTTTTAGCTTTAATTACTGAGAAGAATTATGATGAAATCATAATGGCAACTGGTGTTCCAGTAGCTTCTTCTAAAAAAGAAATGGTAAAACTGGCAAAGGGATTGAAGGGTGAACTAGATATCAATGTTGAAAACGAAGCAACTGGAGAAAAAATAAAACGCTTGCTATCAATTAAGCATTGCATTGTTATGCCTGAGCCTTTTGGTACTTATTATCATACCTTGAAAACCCAGGGAGAATCAAGAGCTGTAGATGCTATTGTAATTGATGTGGGCCATGGATCAACTGATATTTTAACACTTTATGAGGGTAGAGTGATGCGGCAAGCTTCTGGAAGTTTAGAAGAAGCTGCAGATACATTAACCAACAGAATTGCACAAGAATTACAAAATCAAACTGGAAAAATAGTTAGACCCTTTGACCTTATGACTTCCCTTTCACAAGGAAAGGATGTCTTAACTATTGCAGGTGAAAGATGGGATATTCTAAGTATGAAAGAATATCATATCGAAATTATTGCTGATGTAATTCTTGATGAAGTTAATAGATTAATAGGAACCTTACCACCAGATGCTATTATTGAGAAGGTTATTCTCTGTGGTGGGGGAATACATATATTTGGTGATAGATTAAAACTAGGTTTTGAACAAGCAGGATTAGCAGAACATCCTGAAATGCTGATATTACCTGAAAATCCGGTGATGTCAAACGCAATGGGTTTTGAATTATTTGCCCGAAGATTCATATCAGGCTTAGGAGATGATGGATGCAATGAGCTCTAAGAAACCACCAGAAAAGAAAACAGGAAGTAAGAGGACTAAAACTAAGCCTAAGTCTAGTGCTAGGAAGAAAACTGAAAAATCAAAAAAACCAGCTCGAAAAGAAGGCAAAGTGACCCATGATGATCCTAATAAGGGAAAACGAAGAAGCTTAATCTCAGCCTTAAAGAGAGGAATTTCCACTAAAGGTGATAGGCCTGCATCGAAGGATCCTATGAATATTGTAATTACACTTAGTCCTGCTAAGCATGCAGATATTATTGAATACATTGAAGAAACAGTCCCTGCCGGTGGTAGAGCCGAATGGGTTCGTGACTCAATTAGACTGAAAATGAGAATCGAACGTGGTGTTTATGGTTTAAACACCTCAGGACAAGATGAAACGCAAAAAGGAACAGATGAAACCCTTCAAACCGTTTTTGGACAATTCGCTGAAGTTATGACGAAAGTCATGTCAGATCTAAAATCAGAGCAACCAACAACAAGACCAGTTCAAGCAGCTTCTGATACGGAACGAACAAGACCTCCCCCACGTGAAAGAGTAGATCGAGGTGGTCCTCCTCAGCTAAAGAAAGTTGAGATTAAGGATGAAAAGCTATTGGAAGAACTGAAACCGGATAGACCATCCTTAGATGATGCTATTGGTGCCATTGTTATAGTTGAATAATTGGAATGAGGATTAACCATGAATATTCTCTACAAAATACCTCTTGAAGCAAAAGATCTTACTCAGTTTCTAGAAGAAGAAAAGAATTTCCTAATAGGGTTCCTAAAATTATTGGAAGAAGTAGATACAAGTGGGCTAAGTAAGAAAAATACAGACATTATTTCTCAGTTGAAAGACATACTTTTGGCAGAAGTTGATAAAATATTTCCCTCAAAGAATCCTCAAAATCAAATTCAAGCTCTACTCTCTTTAGCAAGAAATCTGGCAAAATCCTTTAGCAAGGCAAAAATAGAAGATCTTGGAATTGCTAATAGATGGGTTTTACTTACTGATGGTTATCTTGGTAGCTTTGTAGAAAAAGATTATGAGGTTGCTATATTACTTTATTTAATTTCAGCAATTTATCAAACTCGTGCTCTTGCACATGTTCAAACAAGTTCACAGTATCGTTACTATCATATCTCATCTTTGTCTGCATTGAAAGGAGCAATTTTGTTTATGGAGAGTATAGCTCCGCAAGAAGAACATTATTCGTATCCGTTTTACAATTTACTCCTCCTAAGAAAATTGGAGGTTGAAGCTGAAGTCACTAAATCTGAAGCTTTTATTGCTCGTAAACAAGGTGATTTCAATCGTGCATCTAAGCTTTTTGCAGGAGCAGCTTCATTTCGGTTTTCCATGATGAGTTATGATTTGCCAAGCGAATCTGATAATAGGGTGAAGATTTATGCGTCCACAGAATTAGGAATGGCTTGTTTCTATATTGCAGTTGGACACTCAAATCTTAATGAATCCCAACAAGCTTACTCGTATCTATTAAAAGCAAAAAGTTACTTTGAAAATGCAGCGAAACTTTCAGAGGATAATACCGAACTCTTAGAAGCTGCAAATAAGCGATTAGAATTAGTTAATCCTTACATAAATAGAATTCAAGATACGATTGAAACCGAAGATGTAAGAATCGAAGATATTGCTGACCCGCAACCATTAATGATTCATCCTGATCCTGAACCACTCTTTACTCCGAATGATAAAACCGAAGGACCACTTAGAATTTGTTCCAATTGTGTTAAAAAAGTAGTTTGGGCTGATGTTTGCTCAGAATGTGGGGAAAGTATTATCCCATTTGAGTAAATAACTAAAGCATAAATTTGTTAAGCAAATTATCCATAGTAAATCATGTTAAAGGAATGGACTAACAGTGTTGATTCACAAATATCGAACCACAAGGTCTCTTAAAATTTGTTACTGGGGACCGAGTATGGCTGGGAAAACATTCACTGTAACTGCAATAAAAGTAATGAAGTCTTTAGAGAATCCGAAAAGTGTTTTCGATTTTGTAACAGTTCAAGATCAGGAAACTGGAAAAACAGTTTTCTTTGACCAAGCTGTTTTTGGTTTTGGATCAAAACCTGAATCGGACGAATTTTTATTTAAAATTCATGTTTTTACCACAGCAGGACAAAGAAGACTAAAAGAAACAAGGAAAGTTGTTCTGCAAGGCATTCATGGGTTAGTGCTTGTTATCGATGCTGATTTGGATAATTGGGATGAAAACATTTGGTCTTTAAGAGAGCTCAAAGAGCTAAAAGGGGAGGACATCAAAGAACAAAAAATCCCGTATACTATTTTTGTAAACAAACAAGATCTTCCTTGGGGTACAAAAATCTCACATAGACATATCAAACAACTATTTGATGCAGCAGATGTTTCAGATCTTTTTCCCGATTTAGAAGGAAATATATTCAGTGGTTCTTGCCAACAAGCCAGAGCTGATTTGAAAAATCTTCTAAATACAACCCCAAAAGATGTTATTCTTAGTTCTAAAGGTCATTTTAAGAGAGAATTTAGACCTGATTCATTTAGTCCTTTGATGAAATCAATAGAAGACATTGTAAAACAGATCCTTAAGAAGGAGTTTCCCGGCAACTAAGACTTAGTATTTTGTATGGAAAATCAAGTTTTTCTGTAATAATAGGTAGTTATTTGTAGGTGTTTTGATATGATTTTTGCTTAGAAAATACTATATTTATATTTAAAGTGGTCTAAAAAGTATATAAATAGAAAACGTTCGACAAGAAGCTGGACTCTTATTTGTTTAGTTAAAAGATGGGGTGCGTTAGTGTGTTCAAGAGATTCTTCAATTGGTTAAGAAAGATTTTCGGCAGAAAAAAACAAGAAGTAGTTGTAGAAGAGGCACCAGTTGAATCTGAAGTTGTGGACGAAGATGCTGTAGATATTATTGAATACAGCCCAGATATCTTCGAAATTGAAGAAGAGGAACTTTTCGAGGAACAACAAGAACTTGAACAACAAGTAAGAGAGCTTAAGAAAACAAAAGAAGAAGCCTTGTCTATTGGAGAGATTCTAGATCATTTGTCATCAGAAGAAGACATTTTCCAAGCTTTGGGTGCTGATGATTTCTGGAATGCCACTGGCTATTGTGATACTATTAGAGAGAAGTTCAATAAAGCTAGAGCTGACAAAGATGAAGAACAACAGCTTAAGCACTTTTGGCACACAAATAAAATGTATATGCGTTCAGTTGAAGCTTATAGGGATGCTATTGCGAGGAGTGATATGCTTCGGGCAAGAGTTATGCTGCTCAACATTCGTATGTTATATGATGTTTTAATTGAAATGCATCGCTTAAATCAAAAAGTCATACCAAAACCTCAGACATTAGATGTCGAAATGCGAAAAGAATATGTCAAAGACATTCTTGTTGAAATTTTAGAAAAAAATATGTTTCCATTAAGCATTAAAGAAATCCTTTCCGAAGTAATGAAAGGGGAACGAAAATCAGTTCTTGAGCTTTTAACTGAAGAATCAATTCAATTCTATATTCAATCTCTCGTTGATGATGAATTTATCAAAAGGGTTGAACGCATTATTGAATATGCTCCTCCTCCACTTCCAAATATATCCCCCGAAATGAGTGAACTCATTCCCGAAAAGTTTTACGAAGATTCATTCACACCGGACGTAAAGATGTATCGTAGAGAGGATATTGGAAGAGAGGAACTTTCTGCTCTTTTTCCACCCGAAATTTACAAAGGATTACAGGAAAAAGGGTTTTATCGTATTGAAGATGTACAAGGTAAACTCGATGAATTACAAAGAATTCTTCTCGAAGAATTGCAATTTGAACCTGATATGACAACTATCTCTATCGGGATTCTCAGTGAAAGACTTGGTCGGCTTGATGGTACACAGCAAACAGTGAGTAATGAGAGATCACTACTCGATAGAAGAAGACAAGAACTTGTAGCAGAAACTGTCACTGCTGTTGTCGAAGTAGATGAAGATGTGAAAAAAGAGTCTGCTGTGAAGGGAGAAGAATTCCATCAGATTGTACACCAAGATATTATCAATTCTCCTATTCCGCGTCCTTATCAATTGGAAGCTTACTACATGTTCAAGGGAGAGCATTACAATGCAAGTATAATTGATTCACCAACTGGTTCTGGAAAAACTCTAATGGGTATGATGTGTATTCAAGATTTCTTAAGAACCTTGAGAAAGGGCGAATCAATTTTGATTGTTGTTCCCACTCAAAATTACCAGTCTCAATGGGTTGACTCTCTTTGTTTCAATGAAATTGGTTTGCAAATATCACCAACCTTTGTGTTTTCAGGAACAATAACTCAACTTGAAAATTTCATAACCAAAACCAGAGAAATACCTCCAATCATAATTTTAACCTATACTTCTTTAGCACAAATTTTAGGGGCAAAAACAAAAAAAGAAAAGGAATTAAAGGTCCTAATTAATTGGTTAGGAATTCGAAGTGTTATTTTTGACGAAGCCCATAAAGTTGTGGAACAAGAATCGAGCGCAACTTATGAAGTTACCAAGCGTATTGTAAAATTGTACAAAGGTGCCCATATTGAAAATCTAATTGGGTTTTCAGGAACAGCAAAAGCCTATGAGAAAGCATTCAAGCGTTTAGGTCTGAAATTGATTTATGTTGTTCCTGAGAAAGAACTTGTTTTACATGGATTTGTTGCTCCTATTGCAGAACTTGGTGTAACCTTCGCGTATTCTGGAAGAGAGAAAGCGATTAGGGAAATTCATAATGAAATCAAAGTGAATATGAAACAAATCTGGAGTTACTTTGGATATAACAATATGCGAAGAGAATTCCAGAAAATACCGATGAATGATCGCTTGTTTATTTGTAAGGAACTTTTAGGTATGTATCAAAGTTATCGAAGTGATATGGTTACTGAAAAACTAAAAGCAAAATTTGCTGATTGGGCTCCAAGTAGGGAAAAAGGCCCTTTAACGCTTAGTGATGCAAATTTAGTTCAAGCGGTTCAAATTTACAATGGATGGTCTGATATTTCTATAGCGTATAATTCCACACATACTAATGCTGCTCGTGAAATTGTCGAAGAAACTGAGCAACTAATAATGAGATTAGAGCAGTTAATCCGAATTCCAAGTTTAAGAAAAATGATTACAAGTAAGAAATATGGAAAGCGAATGCCTAGACGTCAGACCTTCTACAATATGAGGAAGGAATCCAAAGATCGCAGAGAATCTAGGAAGAAAGTTAGAGATACAATGTGTTCGACAATGGTTGGGGTCTATAAAGCACTAGATACTTGGGCACGAACAAAAATTGGTGAAGGCAGAGTTGGTACTTTACAATCAATAATTAACGCTGAAGAAGATATTAGAGATGTAAAGGGTGTAGTTATTTTTGATAGAGGCCGAACAATCAAAATAGAAGATGAAACCGGAATAGGATCGCCAGGATTTTCTGGTGTGGGAGGAAGTTTTGCTCAAAGCTTAGGAACTGATATTATAAAATATAATCCAATTGCCGTGCAATCCTCTGAGATGTATATAAGCTATAATCCAGATCTTGAAAGACCATTACAATCCATGATGGCTGACTTTATTAGAAATGAGGTTATTGTTGATAAGCTTACAGAACGGCTTTTCCTGGAATTAATCTATGAACTTCCTTTCCAAGAACAATTGAGTAATTTCATTTATCTTACATTTAGGAAATTAATGACAAAATATGCTTCTACCTTGAAGAAAGTCTTCAGAGCAAGATATGGAGAGTTCGCACGCAAAGTGTTCAACCCTATGAGTGAGTTCATAGATGAAATGGTTATTCTCGACGAAAACTTGGCTATGGCAGTTAATTTGTTAAAGGATCGAATTGATGATCCATCGATAAGAATAAACAATATTGTTTTGATGTTATTTGATTACGCTATTATTGCTCGAAAAATCGAATATGCTAGTAAAAGAAAATTAGAAAGTGCAGCTGGTGAAATATTAAGTTATTATTCTTTACCAATGCCTTCTGGAAGGCAAAAACAATTAATTTATGATTTAGTATCTGATTTTATTGATTCGGAATTACTTCCGATACAACTTGTCTTCGTTTCCTCATGGGCAAGAACTGGCTGGGATGTTAGAACACCAGATATCCTAATTGATGCAACAGCAACTCGTGATGTTACTGCTTGGCAACAACTCCGAGGAAGAGCTATGAGAGCTTTAGAAAGCTGGACAATTGATTGTTACAGAACTATTGCTATCCTCCTAGGAAAAAGAGGGAGTTCATCGAAAATCATTCAAAGACTTCCTCCAGAGATACAAAAGAATTTTACGAAAATACAGAAAGAATTTGCTCCAAAAGAAGAATTCACACCTATTATGATTGAGTTATTAATAAAATCGATTGATGAAGCAAAAATTCCTTCGGAAGACAAGATTCAATTGAAAACTAAACTCAATTTGGGGAATATCTCCAAATTTTCCACTACTGAACGAATGAAACTTATTATCTATTTAATGCTTTCTCAGAATAAAGTTGCACATATTTTTGAAATGGTAAAAGCATCTGGGTCCACAAGACAAGTAGAATATGATAAACGAACAGGAATTTGGCGGAGGAAAGCAGCCATTGCTAAAAAACACCGTGAAGAACCAATTCTCCCAGTTCCGGGTTCAAAACGTAGTAGAGGAAAATATATTGCACCTTTGATTTATGCAAAGGATCCAACGGCAGATACTCCCACAGAAATTCGTTCAACTTTAAGCAATTTGCTTGATGGTTTAGATCAAGATCTCTTAGATGATTGGGTACTATCATTAATTGAAGAAAGCGACACTCAGAAAAGTGTTACAGTGGAAACGGGTGATTCTAAAGATCGTGAAACTTTAGAAGCAATTGCACGAGAAGAAGCCCTCCCAACACGATATGAAATAGATGGTGTTACAGAAGAAGTCTTGAAAGATTTTCTAAGTGAAATTGATGAAGTTGAGTTTTAAGCAACTCAACTAGTTTTAAGTATTTAATCAGAACTTTTTACGTAGAAGAGGATTTTAGGTCTGCCACGTTTCTTTGTTCTAACAGGTTTCTTATCTACTTGCCCTTTCATAATTAATTTAGCTAAAATATCATATAGAGTAGTTCTTGGGATATTTGTAAGTGAAGCCATAGTACTTCTTGTAATTGGTCCTTTATCAACTAGAATTTTAACTAAGAATTGTTCGATTGGCACCTTTTCCATGCCAGAACTTTCATTCCCATAAATAAAAGCTGTTCTTTGACTATACACTATCATATTATTTGATAGTTCAGTTTCTTCTAGATTTTTCCGTATAAGCTTATCAATATCTTCTGTTATTTGAATTTCTTCGCTCATTATACGAGTCCCTCTCGTTCTTTTTCCGTTTTTAACATATTTCTAGTTAGTAATAAACCTTATGCGAACGTTTCAAAATATAAGTTTTTTTCAGATAATATAGATTTGATATTACATATAAACGGTTCTTAATTAATGGCGGGATTCAAAAGTCTTTTAACTCATTTTGAATAATTGAAATTAGAGTAGTTCTGAGTGTGATAAATCTGAAGGGTAAGCATGTTGAATTCTCCACTAATCAACTAAAACGAAACGAAAAACAAACTAACGACAAGAAAAGCAAAGTAGTGGAAACGATCTCTGGTGGATTTGTTGAATTTAACACAACAGTTAGTAAAAAAGACACTCTGAAACAAACGACATTAATATCTGGATCAAATATAGAAACTAATATTTCTAATATCGGATCCTGGTCATGGGTAGCAAAAAAACAAACAGTATGCATGATATGTAAGCTTCCTTTAAGATCAACTCAAACCGTTTCTCGATGTCCCATGTGTTTTTCACTATTCCATGCAGACCATATATTTGAATGGTTAAAAGTGAAAGGAAAATGTCCTGTTTGTTTACAAAATCTCCGACCAGGCGGAACAGAAGAAGTGAAACTTTAATAGGTATTGTTTAATGTTAAAAGTAGAGATGTGGAATAATGAGTAAAGGTCCGAAATCAAAACAGAAATTTGATATTGATGTTATAAAAACACCAGAAGGACACGTTCCTACCGTAGAGAGTTTTCATAAAGTAATAGATGGGTTGTTTGGAGAGGTTCTAGATACCAGAAAGGATATTGTAAAACTAATTCCTAATTTGGAAAAAGAATTATCAAGTTTGCGAGAAATTATGGCACAGCAAATGATTATTTTTGAAGTTATTAATGATAATATCTCCAAATTAGAAGATGAACTTAAGGATCAATCAAGAAAAATTTCCAAGATACAAAAAATCACAACTGACACAAAAGACAAACAAATATCAGAAGCTGACCTAACAGCTGAATCAAAAAGAACAATAGCTAAACTAGTGAAAGATGAACTAAGTAAAGGCACAAAACCTATCCATGAGGCTTTGAAACTTTTGGAAAAGGTTGTTGCAAAATCAGAAACAGAGACTTTGAAGAAAGTTGAGAAGCAGCTGACAAACCTCAGAGAACAAATAGATGATTTATCTTCAAAAAATGAATTACAAATGTTGGAAATTTTAGAAAGTGTTAATCAAGGCCCTGTGCGACGAACTACAAAATCTTCAGGTTCTACAACAAGGACTACAAAGAAGAAATTAATTTCCTAGAAAAAAATTCATCTATGAACATTATTAACTTGGGTTTTAATAAACAAATAATAAAAAGAATAGATAAATGTAAATTAAAAAATTTAGAATAAAACATAGAGATAAAGGAAATTTAATAGGAGGGGCATATAACCCCTTTATGGAATTTCAAGAACTGAAATGTCGACCTTTGACACACCGTCAATATCTGCCAATTCTTCTTTGATTGTCTCCATGTTTACATTCTTAAACTCTTTTGAATCAATATATCCTTCATAGACACAGCTCTCTTGAGTAAAACACAGACCTGTAGAATAAAGAGTTTTTATACCCGCCTTCATAAATAATGAGCCCATCTTCTTCAAAAAGTCTGGACTAAGTTTTCCGATTTCAATGCCCACTTTGTAAACTTTTTCACTTGTAGTGGGGATTATTCTTATTATTTTTGTACTGGGTGCGAGTATCATTACCGCATAATTTCCTTCTTCAGGTTTTAATGCGTCTAGAAAAGTTTGGGGTAATTGGATAGGTTGCCCTACTTCAAGCTTGCACATCTTTGCTACTGTTACTTCGGTTGTCATTACTGCCTCTCCTTGATTAAGGAATTTAATAATATCTTCATTAAATTAAATCCTTTGGTGTTTATATAATTTACTTTTTGAGACTTTTTATGCTTATTTTACTTTTTGAGACTTTTTATGCTTATTTTACTTTATAGACAATTTACTTAAGAACTCTTCTGGTCTTTTTCCCTTGTTTTATGTTGAGAGAAGAAGTTTACTCATTTTTTTCCTTGAGAAAGATGACCTAAAAGTTAAAGTAGTATAGTATAATTTTGTTATCAATAGAACAAGAAGAACGCATCATTATAACTAAAGAAATAAAACATATTAATTTGATAGTTCTTCAAAAGAATTGTAATAGGAGTATGATTCCCCTGTCTAGTAATAAAAAGTATCGAGAGAAGCGACTATCCCTTTTAATGCATCCGATGCGCAGAGAAATTTATCAACTTGTTTGTGAAACTCCAGGATCATACTTTTACGAAATTGTTAGTGCACTTGCAAAACCACAAGGAACTCTTTCATGGCATTTACGCATGTTAGAAAAAGATGGTTTGATTAACTCACAAAAATTTGGCGGGAAACGATTATTTTACCCGAAGATGCTGCGTTCTGAATCTGCGGAAAGAGCGTTTGCTATTTTAAAGAATAATACTGCTGCCAAGGTGTTTGATCAAATAATGAACAATCCTGGTTGCTACCAAACCGAAATTGCAGAGAAATTGTCTATTCATCATGATACTGTTCGTCATCATATTTTACGTTTATCTGAAGCTGAATTAATTGATATTATTCGAGATGGCAGAACGGTAAAATACTTCCCAGGAGAATTAGGGAAAGAATTGATTAATGGAAGTCTTAATGTTCTCTCAGAACGGTATATTCGTTTTCTCATAGACAAATTAGAAGAAGGATGTATGTCTCCAGAAATTATTGAACGAGATTTGCATAGCATCTCCTTAAGAATAGAATGTCCCAATTCAGAAGATATCTCGCTAAAAATCCAATTAGGTCCTTGGGAAACAACTTTGGATGTTGAAGAGGAAGAAGAAGAAAAGGAAGAGAAAAAAGAAAGTTGAAATAGATAAAAAAAAAAGAAAGGAATAAAGTGGAAAAAATTATTTCAATTTTTTGAGCGTTTTCTTTAATTCCTCGTATGCTGCTTCCCAATCTTTAATTTCTTCAGATAAATCGTCTCTTTGTTGATTATATTCTTTGTCTGATAATTCGCCTGTAGATTTTCTGACAAATAACATTTCCAAAGTTTCTCTTTTCGTAGCTAATTCCTTTTTCAATTGATCCTTCCAGTTTTCCATTTTGACTAATTCATGTGTTATTTGTCTCTCACAATCAGCTATTGATGATTTGTATTCGCGTTCCATTTTTTCGTATGTTTTTTGACTAATGCTTTTCTCTTTCTTTAGGCCTTCAAGTTTTGACATTCGTTCCTTTGAGAGGTCTTTTTTCTCCATAAGCACAAAAATAGGGATAGGAGCACCTCGTTTGGACAATTTCTTCTTTTCAATTTTGATCTCTACAAATCGTTTGTTTAGTTCATCAACACGACCTATAGCATCTTCTTTTGGAACCAAACCTACTTTTACTCTCTCTTCTAAATTCTCAATTTCTTCCAAAATTTCATCCATTTCTTTACCAATAATAATCATTCTTCCTTTAACAGCAAGAGCTTGAACAATATCAGAATCTAAAGCTTCTGTTTCTTGAGATGCTGATGAGCTAAAATCATCTTTTATCGCTGAAGAATGAATATCTCGAGATGTTTCTCTCTTTTTCTTAAACATATCCTTGGGCAATCTAGCCCCACACGACTTACAGAATTTGAAATTCGGTAAAGCCGGTTTACCACATATAGGACAACGATATTCTACCATTTTACATTTACTTCCTAGTATTTTGTTTGCTTACAATTATATCTTATAGATTCTTTTGCCGTTTAAATAAAAAAAGAATTCTGTTCGGAATTTCTTTGATTATTTCGAATTCTCAAGCAAAAAACGATGAGAAATTTCTATTTATTTTCATCAAAAAAGCAAGTAATTAGTCAATATTTACCATATATAGTAAAGGTTTTGAAAATTAATTTTTCACAAAATGACAAGATTTAAATGATATACATGTCCGTCGAATAGTAGCGAGTTGATTTATATGGCTAGACGCCCCGCCAGATGTTACACAAAAATTGCTGGACCCCCTTATACACGAAAGAAATATGTTCGAAGTATTCCAGGATCAAAGATAACTAGCTTTGAAGCTGGTAATAAAAACACAAAATTCCCAGTGACAGTTTCCTTATTCTCTAAGGAAGCATGCCAAGTAAGACATTGTGCATTAGATGCCACTAGAATGATGACTAACAGACACATGCAACGAAATGCTGGTCCTGAAAACTATCATTTCATTATCAGAATCTATCCGCATCACATTTTGAGAGAAAACAAAATGATGGCATTTGCAGGAGCTGATAGATTACAAGATGGTATGCGTCGTGCTTTTGGAAAACCGATGGACATTGCAGCTCGAATAAGAGCTAATCAACCATTAGTTACAATCCATACGCTACCCCAATTTGTTGAGTTTGCAAAACGAGCTTTGAAAATTGGTGGTGACAAACTTCCTACACCTTATTACATCCGTTTTGAGGCTGGGGAGAAAGTCTATCAAAAATTTAAGGCAAAAGCAGAATAGAAAAACTATTTCTGTTATACCCTATTCTTTTTTTCTTTTATTTTCATCTTTTCTTAAGAGATAATATCTGCGTATACCTTTGAATAATCTCAAGTTAAATTTATTGAAAACCAGTTATTCATTGTGAGGATGAGGTAAAGATTCTCAAAGATTAAAGATGCCATTCATCAGGAGAAATTAAATGGAATTTATATGCGCTAAATGCAATGCAAAACTAGAGAAAGATCATACACTTCTTACAAATGGATGTTACAAATGTGGCTCTAAGGTTTTCAAAACATTATCTACACCAGGTACAATAACTGCTAGTACAATAAAAGCTGCTTTAAAGATACAACGTGATAGAATTGAACAGTTTGATTCAACTGATTTTGGTTTTGTTCCTAGACTCATAAAAGAGGATGTTGAGGGGGAACGAATCAAGGATTTAGATGATGATAATATTCCTACTATCAAATTAAAGCAGAAAGGAGTATATGAAGTAAACATTAGCGGTCTTTTTAGAGATAAGAAATCAGACCCAATAATTCTCAGTGGAAAATCTGGCATCTATAAGGTGGAACTAGCTACTGGAAACAATAAAGAAGAGTGAGTGGGACTATTTCCCTTACACTCACAACTAATTATCTAGTTTTTAGGATTCAGTAAATATAATCCATTCTCTTCATCTTTCGTTCTAAAAACACCTGGTTTTGTTTCTACAAGATAGATTTCTGCTGTAACGGATACGATGCCTTCGACTAAATGCCCTCCAAGGCTTTTACCATCTTTCTCTCCAATTAGAATATGTATATGAGCGACAGGTTCTTGAGTGTCCTTATTTTTTGCAATGTTACCTGTACAAGCTAGAAGCTCTACTTCCTTGAATGGGATATGTAAATACTTCTTACTTTTAATGTCAAAATAACCAATTTTTCCTTTACCAAGTGCACCTATTCCAGTTAAATATCCAGCCAAGATATTTTTCTCTTTAACATATTCTAGGATGCTTGTAAGTAGTTCTTCGCCTTTCTCCAATCTTATTAGGTGAACTTTTTGCTGTTCCATTTCCATAGTTTTCATTTTCAACTACCACTTTGGATTTTACTAAACAATGAATTATTATCAATAACAATTAAGAAGTTAACTGCTTTCTTAATCCCTCAATCTGTTCTCGAACAACAGTTAATTCGGAATTTATTCTTTGTATACTATCATCGAATTCTTGCTTACTCTTCAAGCCTTCCTGGAAGTCAGTTTCATTCTTTTCTATTTCTTTCTCCAAACGATATTTTTCAGCTTCTAGAGTCAGAAGTTGCATATATGGATCTACTGCAGAGGTGGCGTATGGATCATGTGTTTCCTTTTGCTTCAATAGTTCTGATGGTTTTACCCAACTATCACCAGAGCTTTCTTTTGTTTGCTCTACAATTATTGTAGGTTCTTCTTCAACAATTGGAGGTGTAAGAACAGGTATTTCAGGTGTTTTTTCTAATGCTACAGTCTCTACAACCGGAGTTGTTGCTGCAGTTTCTTGTAATTTCTCTTTGAACTCAGTTAATTGTTTCTCAGTTTCTTCTTCAGCTTCATGAATTATGGATTTCATTTGACTTAAAACCCTGGATGGCTGTGCTTCAGGACTTACTGTTTCTGACAATTTTTGTATGGTAGAATCTGAAGCAATAATATCTGAATCTTCTACTTCGTCTTCAATAGGTTGTTCTAGCATCTGTTCGATTTGAGTTTCTTGTAAAGATGGTTTGCTTTCCTCTACTTCTGGTTCTTCAACTACAATTGGAAGAATTAAAGGCGGATTCGATTCCGTTGGTTCTGGTTCCACTTGAGGTTCAGTTATGCTTACCAATGATTCATCTTCAAGTGGCAGAGAATCAGTTTCTTCTACTACCTCCTGAACTTCTTCGGGAACTTCACTAGATTTCTCTTTAACTAAATTACTCATCAGAGATCTCAAATCATTTAATTCCGATTTTAATGAAGCTAATTCTTTCTTTAACCTTGAAGCTTCTCCAGATGTTTCTTGACTTTGATTAAAAACAACATTTTTTCCCTTAACAATTATATCATAAATTTGGTCTACTAGCTCTTTATGCTGTCTAAACCATCGACCATATGGATCCCAAGTCAAAACAATTTCTCTAACTGCTTCAAGAAGTCCAATGAATTCTTTATTGGATTCTTCTTCTCCGATAATTGATGCTTCTAAATTAGATATAGTATCAATTAGTTCAATTCGTAATTCAGCTTCCTGTTGTGGATTTGTTTCACCTTTGATAAAGGTAGAGTAAATCGTTTCAAGTCTATCTAAATTTTTAGCAAATACTTTTTCTGGCAAATGATTCGACACCTAGTTTTCTACCAGTTAATTCTACTATTTAAATAGAATTATTAGTTATTTCTAGCTTTTCATTGCGGTATTTTAATCTTTTATTTTAGAAAATAATAGAGAAAGGGGATAAAAACCACTGATTTTAAATTTTTTATGATAACCCCAAATGTATTTCTCTGCGTTTTTGATAATCAATTGGAAAATGATTTTGAAGGAATACCTTTTTGATTGGTAATTCTTCTTTTAAAGCATCAATAATTGCTATGAGTGATTCATCTTCTACGCCCCAAATGAATAGGTTCAATTGAGATTGTACATTCTTCGCAAAAGATAAACTGTTTAACAATGATTGATATTCTGGAGTATCCACTGCATTTGGGAAAGCAGTCCATGCAGATAAGTGAATTGTTGGATTACCGTATTTACTTATTACAGTAATATCTTGTCCGAAATGCTCTAAGGCACCTTTTGCGGCATTCATTGTAGGATCAATGTCTAGTGTTATATCTAAGTCTATTTCTTTTTGTGATTGAATGCTTTCAGACAAATCCCTTAAAATGGTTTCAATTGCATCTTTTCGCCAAGTAATCCATTGATTCAATAGATTAGGATCTTTTTGCAAGTCACTTAGAGAAAAAATTCGTTCAATACCGTATCGCTCAGAGAATTTTCTACAACAATTTTCGCAGAAACTATATTCCTCTCTTGGGAAACGAATGTTGTCAAGTACAATTCCTTTTACGGGGAAACCTATTATTTCTGTAGTTATTGATTTCAGGTAATTAGTATATGAAGTTTTAAAGGGATCAACAAAATCATTGTTTGGATTTCCACCGTCTTTTATTGCGGAATAACCAGGATTCTTTGCAAGAAATGAATCGGCCAACCCATTTACAAAACCATAGACCTTTATGCCAATGGAATCAGCGATAGTTGAAAAGGTTGAAAAAAATTCTTTCGTTTCACGATCAGTTGGAGCTGTTGCACTTCTATAATGGACAAAACCGGAACTGGATTTACCAACTACAGCAACCTCACTTAAAAAACCACCATTTTCCGCGAGGAATTCATCTGGGCTTTGTTTAAGAAAAACAGGATCGATTACAGGAATAAGATTATGACTTGATATTGTTCGGATATCCATTGTCTTGTTTCCCACACAGAACTACCATAATTCTAATCAAAAAATGGTGCTCATTGAATTTAATACTTGTTGTTGTGCAATAAACGAGATTTTTACAACAAAACTAACTTCAATTAAGAAAAATAAGAAAAAAATAGAAGAAAATAATCTTGGATTATTTCTTTTTCTCTTTTGTTTCTTCTACGCTTTCAAAATCCTCAAGATCAATTGGTGCTGGTGGTGGTGTTCGTGCCATTGTCCACCCAATCCAAGCTGCGATGAGTAAAACAACAACCATTCCCAATATAACAGGAGCAGCGATCAATATAGTTGTAATTTGATTACTAACAAAGGGAGCAGAAACATTCCATTCAGCAAGACCCCATATAGTAAAGGTAGCCCAAGCGCCTAACGACAGGAGTGAAATTAAAAATATCGAGTATCCAGCAAGTTTGTCCTTCATAACCATTTAACCTTCCATTTATACAAGTATTCAATGTGTGCATAAGAACTTTTCATTTTATATTTATTTCGTTCCACTGTTGAAATTAAACAGTGTTTCTTTAAACAAAAAAGGAAAAAGAAAAATTTTTCTCGAATTTCGTGATCAGAGATTCGAGAATTCTTTGTTTTTTACCCAAACAATGAACCCATTCCAGAGTCTTCCTCATCCTCTTCTTCTTCAGCAGGAGTTGCAACCTCCTCTTTCTTTTCTTGTGGCTGGGTTTTTACAGCAGTTGTTTGTGCTGCTGATAGGATTTCTGGAGGAATAACACTTGGGTCTTTAGAAGCAATTAGTTTAGCTAATGTCATTGCTTCTAATTGTGTTTTAGCTAGAACATTACTGGCAGTTTCAGGAGTAATAAAGCTTGATTCTACTGCTAAACTGAGAGCTGATCTTCTTGCACGGCTAATTAATTCAGTAAGATTATCTTTAGTTGGAATTACAGCCTCTAATGAAAGAGAGTATGCGTTTTGATGTGCTTTTACTAAATCATTCATGATTCCATCAAAATCAACAATTAATTCATCATGAACTAAAAGTGAACCTCCACTATAGATAGCGTTTACTGATAAGCCAGCGTCAAATGGTTCAATACCGAGTCTGCCTAATACATTGGCAAGTGTTTTTGAAACTTTATCTCCGGATTGGCAAACAACAGAATCTTCAATGATTTTTATGGTACCACCATCTATTCTGGTTTTTAGACCGATAGATTGTAATTCACCAATTACAGGACCTGGTGCAAAACCAGTATCACGTGCGGTTATGGTGATTTCTTTAGGAGCGATTTGTCCTTCCTTTGCAGGGGTTGGGATTTTCTTTTTCTCGAGAAAATTAGCAACTTTGAAGGGATTTCCATTTGTAAGAATAAAAGCGCAAGAACCATCTACGTATTTTACTAGTTTAGTTATACCTTTGTCTTTCTTAGCTATTTCTTCTAAAGCTAAAAGCATCAAGGTATTCTTCGCAAGTTTGAGTATCGCATCTTGTCTCATATCAGTTCTTAATCGTTGTATAGTTCTAGAAGTAATATTTTCAACTTTAGTTATGCCTATGGTTTTGTATTGGTTGAGCAAATCTATCAGTTCAGTAAGTTGTTTCTTCTTTGAGTGATGTGGTTCGTGTTTATATGCTGATTTACTCATTTTAGTGCACCTCTATCTTCACAGATCCGCCCATGGTTGTTTTTATCGTAGCCGATCTGATGTTTTGAATTCCATGTTCAAGCCTACTTTCTAAAGCATGTACTACAGCTTCTATATTTTCTGCTACTGCTTTAGCATCCATTTTCACTGTACCAACTTTTGTTAAAACTACAGGATTTTCTTTAATCCTTAGCTTTGAAGTTCTTGTGAATCGTTCAAGCATGATTGGTATATCAGCATTAGGTACAAGTGGTTGTGGCATTTTTCCTCGAGGAGCTAGATATTTACCGAGAAACCTAGCTATAAGAGGCATTAATGGTGGTTCAGCTAGAAAGAAGTCATGTTCTACTGCCATTTTTCTAATGTCTTTAGGTGATTTACCTAAAGCTTCTAATTCAGTTCTCCCAAGGACAGTTTTTATCCCAGCATTTCTTGCTCTTACTGCGAGCTCACCGCCAGCAAAGATCGCAACGGTGGGTTTCTTCCTAAAAGGATGAGGTAAAGTTGTTTGGAAGTTGAAACGGTTACTAGGTATTTTAAGATCTAAATCTTTGAAATTTATTGAGAGATCAATGCTCTCTACAAACTTTCGTTTTTTAGATGCTTTTTTGCACTTAGTAATCTGTTCGGTTAATTTATTTACATCCATATTATTCCGCTTCTGTCAATTTTAGTATTCCATCTATTTGTAAGCCATGCACCAAAGAAATCATCTTTGTAATTATGGGCATGGTGACAGTAATACGCGTTTTATGAGTAAGAAAGAAGAAAAATAATCTATTATTAAATATTACTATCAATAATGGGATTAAATGGTTATTTGGTATCAATTAATAAATTAAAAAACGCAGAAAAATCCAGCAGATTATTGTGATCAGCTGTAAAATACTTTGATCCTTGACCAACCATTATTTTTCCTAAATTAGCCATTAATTCAGAAGTGCTAAGAAACCAAAAATTTTTCTTATCTTCTTCAGACATATGATTGCTAAACACTCTCAACAAGGAAGAGAGCTTCTTTTGAGCTGATTTAATCTCGTCCAATTTCTCGTTTTCTAGAACTACGGTTACAGATGCACTTGTTTGGTAATTTGATTGTTTTTTCTTTGTTTTTTTCTGGATATCTATGTTCAGTCTCCCTTGAGATAAATGTGAATAGAAATCATTCAAAAAATAAATCAAATCTCCCTTATTAGAATCGTAAGTGAAAAACAATTTTGCTACGGAAAGAAAGGCGTTACTCTTTTCTAGAGATATTCGGTACAGTCCTGGAGCAACTGCATCAATAGAATTTGGCATACAATCAAGCATTTGCTGCAGTGTTTGTTTGGAATCCAGAATTTTCACTTTTAGCTTTAAATCAGCTAGAAATCTGACCAGGGTATTTATTGTACTTTTAACCTTGGTTAATAATTCTGTCTGGTTTATCCCAGTGAAGTAAATATACAGTAATAATTTCGGTTTATTCAATTCATTTCTATCAAAAAAGAAGGTATATCTGGCAACGTTTTGTAGTAATAAACCATATATTGGTTGATTTATTTTTTGCGAGATTCTTATCTGGCTATTAAAATCAGCAGCTAGGTGTATTTGTAGTGGAACTATTAGGGTTAATTTATCTGAATCTTGTAACAAAATTCCACTTTTGTAAGTTCGCGCATTTCTCAGAGACATCGTTCAAGCCTTTTTCTTTCTAATTTTCTTTTTGTGTGTTTTACGTTTCATTTTTGTTCCGCATTCAATGCAATCATCTGTCTGTGTTTTACTTTTGTTACCACAACCAGGGCAAACCCAAAAATATTCATGAATTGAAGTTATGCCTTTCCAATGAATTCCCTTACAAACCAATCCAATATGAGTAGCTAAGTTTTGTATGTCGTAATCATCACTCAAGATTATAACATCATGTTCTTTCAGGTGTAATGATTTTGCAACCGCTAGAACTGCAAGATCGCAATCAGAAAGCTCATGGATGTCACCTGTTACTCTTGCCTGTTTTTTGATTTCTAAGAGAATCACTTCATCTGGTACTATAGTCTGCAATTCTTCATATAATAAAGCCTCTTCGATGAGTGCTTCACCTCGCATCATTCCTCTCACTTCTTCTAATACGCATTGTGGGATATATTTTACCCCAGAAATATTATGGGTTAAAACTCCGTTGTAGATTGCTGATGCATCAAGTACATAGTTATTGTTACTAGGTAATTGGGAGTTTTTTGGTCTATTCTTTTTAGTCACACAACCCATCCTCTTGATTAGAAGTCAAGTTTATCTTGTAAGCGATTGAAAAATCCATAATCCGGAAAGCGCACGAAAACTGTTTCATTAGGTGCTTGAGTTATCTCTAAAATTGAGTTTTTCTTGAATTTCCCTTCTAAAAGTCCATCATTAATAACTACTACATCATCCTCAAATGGTTCGGGAACAGTTATAGTAATTTTAGCTTCACCTGGAACAACAAATGGTCGTATTCGTCTTGATACACTATTTACTGGGACAATCTGCATTGCTTTAATTCTGGGTTCGAGTATGGAACCTCCCGCAGATAAAGCATAAGCTGTGGATCCTACCGGAGTTGAGACCAATAACCCATCTAGTAAATGGTCACCTAAATTGAAGCTGTTTACAGAAATATTTAGGTGGCAAATATGAGCATTTAGTTTGTTGGTTGCATAGGCTTCATTTAAAGCTGTAGGGAGTTCTTCTCCATCTAAAGTAACCTTAAGACGCATACAATGCTCAAGAATGTAATCCCCTTTCATTATACGGTTAAGACTTAATTCTGTGTCTTCTAGAGTTGCCGTTGTAAGAAAACCGAGATGACCAGCATTAATTCCAAACAAAGGAACTTCATTTGAATACCGAGCAGCCCAAAGAATAGTGCCATCCCCTCCTAATGCAACGATTAAATCAAAATCCTTTATTCGTTCTATTTTTACTGATTTATCATAATCAATTTGATTTGCAAAAGATTCACTGAGATAAACATCTAGTTTATATTTCTCGGTTAAAATGTCAATAATTTCTTGACACCTCTTTGTGTGTCGATCCTTTGGTAAACGTGATACTACTGCGATTTTATTGAACTGAGACATAAGTACACATCAACTCTTAAGAGACATATACAGAAAAGAATAAAAAAATAACTAATAAACTTTCGTAGATAAAGGATAAAATAAACGTAAAATTGTGGAAATCCTTTTTATTTCAGGGAAAAACAAAAAATAAGTTAATATGGGCAGGTAGTCTAGCACGGCATGATTCTTGGTTCGGGTTTAAATGAGGAGAACTCTTTTAACGGAAAATCAAGTGGTCGCGAGTTCGAATCTCGTCCTGCCCACCACTTAAGAATAGCTATTTTATTAGATCGGTTTTAGATGCTGTTCAATTTTTTGGACTGTATGTTCAACGGATTCTAAAAGCGGGTTGTCTTTGGATTTAAAAATAAAAGCAGCATTTTTCAGATACTTCAGTGCTTCTTCAAGATCCCCCTCATCATATCGTTTTAATCCGAGATTTAAGAGTAAATCACCAAATTCCTCGTCTCTTTCTTCTGAGAGTGGGATTGAATATTTTTTGCTGAATCTTCGAGCGATAATATATGCCTTCATTGCTTCCTCAAATTTCCCGAGTTTATTGAGGATTTTTGATTGATCAAGTGCAATATTAATTACTAATTGTGGTTCTTTGCTTTTCTGAGCAAACTCAATCGCATCATCCAAGATCTTAATTGCTTTTTCTCCATTGTCGTCTTTTTTGTAAATAATAACTGCTAGATTCTTCAAACCTCTTGCTCTTCCTTTCTTATCTGGAGTTCCTTTTCTTAGCTTAAGAGCGTTAATTTGGTATTCTTCTGCATACTTTAATTCATCTTGCAGCATGAAGCTTATGGCAATATTATCATAACAATCAGCCATGCCAATTTTATGACCATAATTTTTGAAGGCAAGATGGGCTCTTTTGTAATGATTTCTTGATTCGAGCATATTTCCTTTTTCAAAAAAAATCTCAGCTAAAATTCTATGAATGTCTGCTAAAATTGCGTGTTCAGTTGAATTTCTAAAATATTGAAGTGCTAATTCTAAAGCATTAAATGCTTTTTCTGCATTCCTTGCTTCATATGCTTTTTTTCCTTGCAAGTATTGCATAGATGCTTCTTCTTTTTGCTTTTTCTTAGACATCTTCATCCTCTAGCTCAGATAAGACTTGTTAAAATACGTTTTCAAGTTTAAATATTAACAATTACTATTATAAATAATTCATATACATTTCTTTTAACTAGTAAAATATCTTATATTTACATATCTGAAAAAATTAATGGTGACTTGAAACTTGGCAACCCGAATTCCTCTTAAACGACCCTCTTTGCATCTAGATTATTTTAGGGATGACAAGGATAGAATTTGTCAAGTTTTGACCTGGCACCATCCTACAGATAGAAGGTTATGTATTGTAAAATATGATCTTGGAGATAGTTATTGGACCTCTCGAGAGACCGGGATACAGTATAAACGTATCTTGAAAAGTTATAGTCTTGAAGGACATGAGGATAATTTAGAACTTGTGAAGGAAATAGAACCCAGTTATTTGTATCATAGTATAATGTA
>JAGMDP010000123.1 GCA_023128635.1 Candidatus Heimdallarchaeota archaeon
GTTAGAGCAAAAAGTCAAAACGCTTGCAGAATTACTACATGAGCATCTGAAAATTCCGTTTGAAAACATGGGAATCACAGGATCAATTTTATGGAAAGGTCAGACAGAAAAATCAGATATTGACTTCATGATTTATGGGAATAGGTTTGCTCAAGATTTTAATGAAAAATTTCCAATAATCTATGATGAGTTTCCTGAAATTAAACCAATGTCTTCAGACAAAAGCAAGAGATACGCCGAGAGTATAGGTCGAAAAGCAGGGTTACCTATCTCATTATCTGCAAAATATGTGGCAATTAAAAAGTGGTTGTCAGTTTATGGTAATACAAATTTATCACTGATTTTTAGTCCAACTCCTGAAGAAATTCCATTTAACTATGGAGAACAAAAATTTACTCCTGTAAAATCAGTTGATGTTGAATGCGTTATTTCAAATTCAGACTTAGGTTATGCCTATCCAAGTATCTATGAAATTAAAGAATGTAAAATCCTGTCGAATAATCAAGAGATTTCGGATTTACCCCTAACCAGAATTCTTTCTTTTGAGGGAGCTCTCACAGGCTTTTTCAAGAAAGGAGATACTGTAGTTGTACGAGGGTTACTAGAAAAGGTTGATGACCTAAAAAATAATGTGGAATTCAATCAAATTATACTTGGAACAAAAGAATGTATTGGTAATGAGTTCATTCTTTTCGAAGAGGATTTTCAGAAACTGTTCAACTCAATAAATTAGCTCTTACCAACCCCTTTTCTCGAAAACTCGTGAAGAATTGCTGAATTGTTCTGAAAAATGATACAAAAGAAAGATTATTATTATCTTAAGTAGAAATTTTATTTCGTAACCGGATGGAGCTACGAATATGTCCGAGAAATTAGTAAACATGGCTACTGAGTTTCGTGATGAGATTCCCGAACTAGAAGGGCTTCTAATTGGGAAATTAGATGGAACCAAATTATGGGGTGATACACTCAAGGATTTGAATCATGAATTCATTCTCTCGAGTGCTTCAGTTGCTGTTCGCGCAACTAAAAAAATCAGCGAAGCAATTGATAAAAAGAGTATTAATCAACTAGATATTGAGATATCTGGTGGTTATGTTACTATTATTGTATTAAAGAAAGGCTTAGTGCTTGGATTTTATGGTGAAGATGCTAGAGCGCAATTAGGCATCATTAAGAAAAATCTAGGAACTTTTGCTCATAAAATTGAAAAATTAATCTAGGAATCCTCCTTTTTTCCTTTTCATTTTTACTTTAGATATATCTGATAATAGATTAACCATAAAGATACAATCTAGATGATACTACTCCTTTTTGATGTGGTTTAATATCATCTATCAAACAAAGGTCTCGAAAAACATTAAAACAAGTTATAACTTGCGAAACAATTATAGCTTTAATAGAATAAATATTATTAATAATAATACCCGAAAGAATTATTGTCGGATGTTAATAATACCACTAAGAGGAACTGGTGGCAGGTGAAGAAACGCTGGTACACATAAATCGTCTAGTTCTTGAAAACTTCAAGAGCTATGGCAGACGAAAAATTACTCTCAATCTTACTAAAGGACTAACTGTCATTAGTGGACCCAATGGTTGTGGTAAATCTAATATTTCTGATGCAATACAATTTGTGATTGGACAATTACGCTCTAAAACTATTAGAAGTGAGAAGCTTGCAGGGGTTATTTTTTCTGGTACAAAAGAAGGGCACAAAACGGCTCCTCATGCAAAAGTTACTTTGGTTTTGGATAATTCAAAAGAACCAAAAGAAATTCCAATTGCAACTGATGAAGTGCACATTAGTCGTAAAGTTTACCAAGACGGAAGAAGCGAATATTTGCTAAATGGATCCCGAATTACTCGAGGAGAAATAATTGATACTTTAGCAATTTGTAGCATTTCAATAGATGGATATAATGTCATAAGACAAGGTGAAATCGCTAATTTTGCTAGTATGTCCCCACTCCAAATTCGGAACTTGTTTGAAGAAATTGCAGGTATTGCTGCTTACGATGAGAAAAGAGATAAAGCCCAGAAGAACTTGGATGATGCTCGAACAAAATTGCGAATTGCAACCGTTCGTTTAGAAGAATCTATGAAAAATCTTGTACGATTAGAAAAGGAAAAAGAAGATGCTCTTAGGTATCAAGAATTAAAGGTTCGAATTAAAAATACTGAAGCAAAACTCATTCATGCCCGTATAAGAGAGATGAAAGAACGGATAATAGAAAATGAGACTAGTATTAGCAACTTGAAAGCAGCACAAACACAAGCTGAAACGGCTATTGAAAACATGGAAACCAGTATAAAAACATATGATTCTTCACTCACTGAAGCAAAATCTAAGGTAAAGGCTGCCACAACTCAATCGTTTAATACACTAAGTAAAGAGATTGAAAAATTAACTAAAGATCTCTCAGAAGAAACTGCACAAAAGAAACAAATATCAATTGAATTAGATGCTCTAAAACTTAGAAAAGACACAATGGAAAACCAATTAGAGAAGATTTTTGAGGAAAATTCTGAACTTGAGACATACACATCTTCTACCAAAGATCAATTGGATGGGGCAGATGATACTCTTCTAAAAATCCAAGAAGAATTAGATATTAAGAGAAAAGCCCTTGAGAGTTCTAAAAGCAGTGAAATAATGGATCAATTGGAAGAAATTCGTTCTAACTCAACTGAAATGAATAAACGAAAAGCAGAATATGAATCTCATTTAGCAATTTACAATAATAATTTGAACATCACAAATTCGAAGATTGATGAAAAAGAGAAAAGAGTTGTTGAAGTAGCGGGGATTTTAGCAACCTTTCTTAGTAGAAAAGCCAAGTATTTGGAGGACATTTCTGGTGATGAAAAACTAGCAAGAGACTTAGAAGTAAAAGTTAGTGAATTAAAAGAAGAACTCGAAACTGTGGAAAAGGAAATTGATGAGAATGAGCTTAATCTTCGAGAAGCAGCTTTAAACATTAAAAGAATTCAAACTGAAATAATTACTACTAAGAAAATATTGGAGGAAGTAGCAAGTAGAGATAGGGGAATAAAATTAGTTCTTAAAACACGAGATGAAAAGAAAATAAACGGCATATTTGGAACAGTTGGAGAGTTATGCAAAACTCATCCAAAATACTCTGTAGCTTTAAATGTAACTGCTGGAAATAGAACAGATTATATTGTTGTAGAAGATGATGAAGTCGCAGCAAAATGCCTTCTATTAGTTAAAAACGCGAAAGCAGGAAGGATCAATCTTCTACCACTCAATAAGATTAAACCACTTATAATAGACGCAGATTTGAAGGAAAAAGGGATAATTGGGAGAGCTATTGACTTAGTAGAATTTGATAAAAAATATCAGAAAGCAATAGAATTCGTATTTGGACAAACTCTAATTGTTAAAAATTTGGATGCTGCAAGAAAAATTGGTTTCAATTATCGATCGGTAACGTTAGAGGGGGATGCAGTAAATCCATCTGGTTTAATGACTGGAGGATTCTATAAAGGGAAGGAGAGAACAAGAATATCTCTTATTGTGGAAGATGAAAATCAATTACCAGCTTTGGAAGAAGCTTTTGTTAATCTACAAGACGAAAGAAAGAGATTGTTAGAGTATCGAACAGAAATTACCAAAGACTTGAATGAAGAATTACTGCAACAATTGAATGATGTGATAAAAAACCGCGATTTAAAACAAAGAGAAATTAAAATTACAGAAGAAGAAATAGAGATTCGTAGCGAAGAAAATCTGAAAATCCAAACAGAATTAGAAGAATTAACAAAAGAATATGAGGATATTGAAGTTAAAATTGAGGAGTTACTTAAAGCACGAAAAGATGTAGGAATGACTTTAGATACTCTTCTGGAAGGAGAAATGAAATTAAAGGAAGAACTTGCTGTCAGTGGGGTTCAAGGAATACTTGGTGAAATTAAAACAAAAGAATCCCAACAACAAGAAATCGGGGAAATCATTTCCAATTTGAAAATGGAGCATTTTAAAATAACAACTAACTTAGAAAAGAACCTGGTTTTAGTAAAAGATCTCAAAGATCAAATTGAGGGTATAGAAAAACAAGAGCCGGATAAAGAAAAAGAAATCACTAATATCCAAGTTGTTATAGATAGGTTAACAAAGAATTTGGAAGATAAAAAAATCAAAAGAGATGGGTTATTCCAACTTATTGAACATAGTCAAAATGAACAAGAAAGACTAGAACGAGAACAAAGAGAATTACGGGAGCAATTAGAGAAAGAGCGGAAACAGCAAACCCAAAATATGCTATTAATAGACAGATTAGTTAATGAAAAAACAAATACTGATAAACAAATTACTGAATTGGAAGAATTAGCGGTAGAGAGAGATTTACCCTATATCTTTGCGGAAGATGAAGTCATCGATATAGATGTTCTTAAGGAAGTAATGGTGGGTCTTAAGGCAGAATTAGAAAGTCTACCAGAAATAAATATGAAAGCAGTTTCTCAATTCGAAGAAGAACAAGGTTTAAACCATGAGCTTTTAGAAAAACGCAAGCTAGTTGAGAAAGATTTTGAAGCTATTAACAATGCAATAAACGAAATTGAAAGTGAAAAACTAGAAAAGTTCATGGTGGTATTTAATAATATCTCTAAAGACTTTAACAGAATTTTTGGTATCTTATCACCTGACGGCAGAGCGAGATTAGAAATCGAAGATCTTGATGATCCTTTCAGTGGGGGGATAAATATTATGGCTAATCCGGGTGGAAAGAAAATTCTTAGCATGCTTTCTCTATCTGGTGGAGAAAAATCATTAACAGCTTTAGCAATGATTTTTGCTATTCAAAGATACAAACCAGCACCCTTCTATGTTTTTGATGAAATTGATGCTTTCTTGGATATTAATAATGTATACAAAGTAGCTGTTCTAGTTAAAGAAATGAGTAAAGACACTCAAATTATTATTATTAGTCTCAGAGCTCCAATGATTGCTGCTGCTGAGAAAATCTTTGGTGTGACTGCAGGTGAAGATCGATTATCACAAATTGTGTCAGTTTCACTCGATGAAATTATGAAAATTGTTGAGAAAACAGATCTGCCATCAGAAGCGGAAGTTTATGATTACTAAAACACATTATTGATACGTTAATAAAAGAATAAGTATGTAATAGAAATAACAAAAATGGAGCGCAAAAAATGGTTCAAAAGGATACAAAAATGGACCCACTCGCAGGTCAATCATTAATTGATGAAGAGTATCCTTTTTGGTTACGAGCACCATTTAGACTTCTTACTGATGTTACTCAATTCAGGAAGATAGATCCGTGGAGCCTTGAGATTGACCAATTGATAACCAGATTCGTTGAAGAAATGAAACTTCGAGATGACATTAATTTTCCAGTTTTAGGAAGAGCTGTGCTTTCCTCATCTATACTGTATCGAGCGAAGGTAACAGATTTAATAAAAATTATCGAGCAAACAGATGAGAAAGACGAAAGCCTAGATGTAATGGGATTCGATATTCCTGAGATTTCTCCTTCCTATCATCTTTCACAAAGACCAGTATCTTTTAGTGAGTTAGTTTTTGCGTTTGAAGGACTGTTGAAACAAGAGAGCAGGTATAAACACAGGTTAGCAATAAGTAAAGGTCAAGCGTTAATCAAGCCATTACAATTACCGCCTACACCTGTACAGATTGTAGATGTAGAAACCACAAAAATAGCTAGACTCAAAAGGGAAATTTATGAGCGATTAGTAAAATTACATTTGCAAAATAAGCGACCTATCTTTTTTGAGGAATTATTGTTACCGAATTCTACAAGAATTACTGTGGTTAGAGCATTCTTATGCCTTCTTTTCCTGGGGTTTGAACTTAAAGCCAAGCTGTTTCAAGATGTTGATCAAGGGAGAATAACTCTTCTTCCCATGAGAGATAATGAAGAGGAATTTCTTGGGGGTCTTGAAAAAGTAATTGAGAGAAAACTGCAAGAAGGTGTTCCAACAGAAGGAAGCGTCTCAATTACTGAGATTGAGGATGATGATTTTCTCGAAGAAACAGATCTTTTATTTGATGATGATTTCGAAAGTGATGTAGATTAAGGCTATTTAACTAAATTAATCTCAAAATCATCTTATTTTCAAGAAAGATAATTTTTTCAAACTTGCTTTAACCAGGGGCAAAGAGCTTGAATAACCAAGGTCCAGCCAAGACTAGAATTATCAAAGCAGCTGCAAAAATCATTACTGCATATGGACCAACTTTGATGCCTGGAGTATCTTCTTCAAAGAACCTAATTAAACCTGCACCTGTGGCTGGCATTGCTCCGCCGCCATCACTAGATTTTTGTCTTCGACTCATTTTGTTTTTCTCCACATGCTTGTGCTTTGTAGTTATCTTTTGTTGTAATCCTATCTTTAAAACTTTCTAATGTTCTCGTGAAAATAACTACTCGGTATTTTTATAACATAATTCATATTTTAGCGAATGGAAAAACATCCTTAAAAGACTAAAAGACATAGATTATCTGAATAATTTGGGGTAGTCTCATGAAATTAAAAAAAGCTTCTTCAATTACAAAATCTATATTAGCAGAAGTTGGGAAAATTATTGTCGGTAAAGAAGAAGTACTTGAACGAGTTTTAATTGGAATTTTAGCAAAAGGCAATCTTTTACTTGAAGATGTTCCTGGATTAGCAAAAACTATGATGATCAAAGCTTTTGCTCAAGTAATGAAATGTGATTTTACTCGAGTTCAATGTACACCTGATTTATTACCGGCAGATGTTACAGGATCGACTATTTATAATCAAAAAGAATTAGAATTTTCTTTTAGAAAAGGACCTGTTTTCACAAATCTACTATTAGTGGATGAAATCAATCGTGCATCACCAAAAACGCAATCCGCATTATTAGAAGCAATGCAAGAACAGCATGTTACTGTTGATGGGGTAACATATCCTTTGCCACAACCATTCCATGTACTCGCTACACAAAACCCCATTGAATTTGAAGGAACATTTCCTTTACCTGAAGCTCAACTTGATAGATTCATTATGCGAATAGGTGTAGGTTATCCTGACAAAGGTGATGAAATAGAAATTCTCAATCGTCGAATAACTCGGAAGCGAGAAGAATTCGAACTTGAGTCTATAACTGATGAAGGTGAAATTCTCGAAATTCAGCAGGTTGTTGAAGAAATACACATTGATGATAGAATTAAGGAATACATCGTGGAAATCGTTCAACGAACAAGGGACAACGATCGAATCGAAGTTGGAGCGAGCCCACGAGGAAGTTTAGCTTTGCTTCATCTAGCACGTGCTAGTGCAGTTATAAATGGAAGAGATTTCGCAAATCCTGATGATGTTAAAAAAGTGGTTATACCTGCTCTCAGTCACCGTATTATACTTAGTACTGGTAGTTGGTTGACAGGCATAAATCCCGCAGATGTTTTAGCCAGAGAATTGACACGAATTAAAGCACCTCGTCTTGATTAAGAAGTGGAAAGATCAACTTGAAAGAAAACGCAATCACTGAGGAGTAAATGAATGTTCTCGCCAAAAATCAGGTGGACACTGGCATTATTTTTCACAATTCTTCTACTTGGTATTGGATTTCAGGAATGGGTTTTTCTTATCTCTTTAATTCCATTAATTATCTTAGCAATTTTTTATTTCTTCACAACACCCCCAGAAAAACTTGGTTTGGAAATAATTCGAGAGTTAGATCAAAA
>JAGMDP010000124.1 GCA_023128635.1 Candidatus Heimdallarchaeota archaeon
TAGAAATTATTGATATATTACCAATGCAAGTTAGCTTGAAAAACAGTAGTAATCACATAATTACTTCTCTTGACGTTGGTGAAGAGACAGAATTTCGTTATGTGGTTAGTTGTGATTATCGGGGCAGATGGAATCTTGGACCAACACATGTTCGAGCGAGGAATTTTATTAATTCTGCTTTTGTTGTTGAAACTCACGATAATACAAAAGAAAAAATTATTGTAATTCCAAATTTCGAGATTATTCGAGATATGCCTTTCAGAACAAAATATCCGAAAATATCTGATGGTCCTTTTCCATCCAAATTGAAAGGAGAAGGATTAGATTTCTCAGGAGTTCGTGAATATACACATTCCGATTCACTCAGCCGAATTAATTGGCCTGCAACTGCAAAGTATAATCGATTATTTACAAATGAATATGAGCTTTTCAGGACCGCAGATTTATTATTAGTTCTGGATGCAACAGAAAAATCAGCATCAATCTTGGATGATCAAATCAAAGCTGTTCTCTCCTTGAGTGAACACTTTTTGAAGTACAAATGCCGTGTTGGCTTAATGATTATAAGAGATGCAGTAGATCGATTTAATTTGAGCTCATCACGACAACAATTACTAAAATTTACAGAAAAATTAATCGATGTTCAATCTACCAAAGTTGAAAATTTTAGCATCTTGGATAAGCGCATAAAAAACAATATTGATCATTACTTTCCCATGAATTGTTTAACAATTATCATTTCACCATTAATACATCCTACAATAAATAAAATACTAATTGATGTAGCAAAAAGAAGAAGAAATAGCTTTTTCCTAGTGCCTTCGATTATCTCTTCTGAATGGCGATTTATCAAGGAGAAAGAAGACGTTGCGAATTTACTAGTACATCAAAGTTTGCTTCTTAGAAGACAAACTGAAATCACTCGAGTTTTTCATGAAGGATTAGTGGTTTTTGAATGGGATGTAAATACACCATTCACTGTCTTTATGAATAAGTTGAAACAAATTGCTGTAAAAAGGGGGAGAAGATGAATGAATAGAAAGAAAAAACAGAGGAAAAAAGAAGACATAGAACAAGAAGAGATTGAGTACGTTGTTGAAGGAAAAATACTCAAACAAGTTTCCAAAGCGAAAATAAATTTTAGTGAAGATTTTGATACGAAAATAAGAAACTTACAAATTATAGCTCTTGTTATGGTTGTTATTATTTCACTAATCTCTCCATTAAGATTAATTGAATCACGAACTTATTTTGATTTTACAGCAGTTGGATTTGTTACTGCCAGTTTTGTTCCTTCCTTGATTGCTATCTTTGGGTTTATGAGAGGGGGAAAATTCAGTTTGTATTTATCAGTAATAATTTACGGTCTTTGGATTCTAGTTCTTTCCAGTTTTTATTGGGAAGTAATCCTAATGATGTCAGTTTTGATAATTTACTTTGAAGTAACAAGAATGCTTCTGTTACTCAGACCTCTCCTTCAGAACGTTAAATCAATTTCAAGGGGAGGAGCGTATTATCATGCAGGAGTGTTTCTTAACCGTTATTTCAGGTTTTTACTCAAGTTTTGTGGATTTTTAATTGGGTTTTCGATTACATTTGGTGTTCTTGGTTGGTATATTTTTGAACCATTACCAAGTGATATTCTGTTTTCAATCTTCTTCATTCTGTGTCTTGCTATGTTAATATTGATTAGTAGACGTACAATTACCAGAGATATTCAGAAAGTACTCATTGAAGAAGAACGTGATCGAATGGAGCATGAATTAGCAAAATCCCATTCTAGATACTCATAATTAAGAAGCAAAATGGATTTATGTACCTGTTTCCATCAGTTTTCTAAAATCATAAATGACAGTAGCTAATTCTATGAAAAATTTTTCATCAACATGTATATTATCATTGAATAAGTTTCTAAAAAAAGCAAAAAATCTGTCAAAGAATTTTGGTTGGGGTAACGTTGTTTTAATCCAAGTATTAAGATCACATAGAAATAATACTACGTTTTCATTTGGTAATACTGTTAGCATTTGTTTTTTGTTCTGAAGTAATTGTTCGATTTCATCATCACTAATTCCTTTTCCAATTTTAAGCAAAACTAGCATATCATAATGTATGGATTTACACATACTCTGACTCGTTAGTGTTAGAAGATCACCTCTCCTACCAAAATGCTGATATGTTAAACTGATACGTGGGAGAGTTTTAAGATAAGATCGACGAGCCCAATGTTTGATTTTCCTCGTATATCTTCTTAAATCACGAAAAATTATTATGAAGATAAAGATTATACTAATGAAAAAGACGATAAGCCAACTTTGTTCAAAGAATTCCAAAAGACTAGCCATCATCCTTCTCTCCGTTTTCTTTTTCTCTGATTCCTTTTGAATCAGCATCAGCAACTGTGGAACTTTCTGAAGCTTCCTCTGATTCCTTTGGTACTTTTTTCTTATCTTTGGCTAAGCGTTTAGAGATTTTACCAAGAGATTTTTCCGCTTTTGTGGATTCTTTCTCACTTAATTCGTGCTCACTAAATCTTGCTTCTTCATATAAACCTGTTAAATCTTCCAATGACTTATCTTTAATTTCAAATCGTCCTGTAGTAGTTGATTCAAATTCACCAGGAGTCATACTTCTTTCGGATTTTGCACCATGATCTATTAAATCATAGGAAGCTTTGTGGTACGCACGAATAACCCGCTTCCGATGATCCGTAGTAGACGCTGTTGGCATCCATCGTCTTTCTTTATCCAGGATTCGTTCATGGAATTCATCATCTCTTTTCCTAAAGAAATCAATTCCAATGAAAACAACTGCTATCGTAATAAAAACACCAGACACCCCTAGAAGGATATTAGAGATAACTCTTGGAGGAACTCCTGTGAAGGCTCCGGTAGGACCATTTGAGCTATTTGTGGGAGTGGGAGTTGGAGTTGTAGATGTTTGATTATTAGTTAGAGAAGGATCTGATGATGTCTCATTACTTGTTTCTGTTGCAGTAGGTCCGGTATCAGAGGGATCTGTGTTGACATCAGGAGTAATATATGGAAGATAATCACGAACGAAATCAACTAATAACCCATAACCTAAACCTATAAACAAAGCTAAGATCAAGGGCATAACAGACCTTGTCCAACTGCCATCTGAAAATAGTAACCTTAAAATATAGAGAAGAATTACTAATCCGAGGGTTATGAATGGAATATATAAAGCAATTTTTGTAAAAATATTATCGGAATCAGCAGAAGGCAAGCCGGTGAAAAAGTCACCCCAACTATTTTCCTCAATAGAATCTGTTACTTTTATCCAGTCAAGTTCTTGTATGTTAGACCAGGATAATTCTAAAACTTCAGAAGTAGTATAAGTACTATCTGTAGCATTTAACATCAAAGCGTCATTTACATAAACCCTAAAAGTCTGATTATTTGGTGTACGGATGATTTTTACGTTATACACAGCCCTTGCAACAGGGACAAAATGTGTAGAATTTAATTCCACCTCAGAAGAAGAACTGTCGAGTCGATTTATAGCAAGCCTTTGCCCGATTTGGAATATTAGCTTATATCCTTGAGGGGTTTTTGCATTGTTGGTGTAATTCTTATTCAAACCAATAAAAGTTATAGAAGCAGAACCCGACCCGTAATATTGAAGTTTCCATTCCCATTCTCCATATGCAACAAAGCTTTCATGAAAAGCCCAATTATCATTTGGTGTTCGAGCATATAAGGAGCCTTTTTCTCCCTCAAATAATCCTTGTGTTACCGTCCATCCTTCTATATTAGAATCAAAGAGATACTTTGTTGAAAATGCAAGAGCAACAACAGATAAGACTAGAAAAATTGTAATGAAAAGAAATTTCCTATCAACCTTCAGTCTGGAGAGTGAAAACTTTTTCTTGCTTCCCTTTTTTTTCTCCGCTGAAGAATCTTCTGACATAACTCACGCACCAAATACTCACAATAATATGCGTTTGCAGTATAATTATTCTTTCTAATATTTTGAAAATAAGGCAAAGGTGCTTAATTGCTCAAAAAGGGGTAAAAAGAAGCTAGGAGAACAACGAGGGAAAAGTCGGGGGAAGATTGTATATTCAAAATATAAGCATTCTTAGCAATTGACATTGAAGTTGCGATTTTATTGTTTTTGTATTTTAGATAAATTCGAGAATATTTTAAATAGCCTTTCAGAATTTTTGGAAATTCATCACTTGTCTTCCACTTTAGAAAAGTAAAGCTTCTATTCCTATAATAAAAACTTCTCAAAACAGTTCCATTGGAGGAAATTTTGTAGAATATTTTATTATCCATTTTTCGTGTTTCTAATTGTGCTTCTGAATCATTTAGTAGAAAAATGGTAGAATTAGGTGTTATCCTAATCCTTCCTATGACAG
>JAGMDP010000125.1 GCA_023128635.1 Candidatus Heimdallarchaeota archaeon
GAGATTATTGGGTGAAAATCAAAAAGTTAGTCGAAGCAGGAAAGATAGAGGAAGCACGAAAGACTGAGATGGAAGTCCACAAAATTGCTCGAATAATTGTGAAAACAGGTGGAGCAGGAACCAAAGAAGCACTCAATATGATGGGTATAAAGGTACGGAAACCAAGATTACCACTTGAAATTGGTGGAAGTATTAGTCATGAATTACGATCAGAACTTAGACTTGAATTAGAAAGACTAGGTAAAATCAAAGTGGAACCAAGAATTGCATTACCTGAAGATCCAAAGAAAATCGAAGAAAGATTCGGACAAATTGATGTCACAGCTGAAACAATTTTGCAGAAGAAACTACTTGTCGGCGAAGGATTCTTTGGTGGAGATCGTCCAGAAATGGCCCATGTTGATCTTTTAATTGGTCCGAAAGATGGACCAGTCGGTATAGCTTTTGCAAAAGCTCTTGCACTTGTTAAGGATGATCAATCGAAAGTAGAAGGTCATGAACCACTTCTAGCACTTCATGAAACAAATGAAGCTGTAAAACCTGATACTCTCCTCGTTCCTAAAGTCTTCATTAGAAACTTACGACAAGCATCAATGGTATTTGGACCAGTACAAGCAGGTGTAGCCAAGGCAGTTACTAAGTGTGTGCAAGATGGATTCATTCCAGAAAAATATGTGAATGATTTGGTCATAATTGCCTCTGTCTTTGTTCACCCAACAGCAGTCTCAAGGAATAGAGTCTATGTGAATAATCGAAAAGCAACAGTGATGGCAATAAGGAAAGCAATCGAAAATCGACCTGATCTCGATTATCTTTTTGAGACACCAACCAGACATCCATTAAAGAATGAACCTTAGTGTTCATTCCATTTTTTCCTTTTTCTTACTCAGTTCTTAAGGTATTCGAGAAATTATATAAGGAACCATTTTCATTAGAAAGATTATATTGCTAACTATTCTGTCGATAGGAGATAGATAAATTGCAGAATCTATGGCTGTTCATATTAGGCATGATTTACCTAGCTTTAGTTATAATCGCCCTATTGTATTACATATCAGCCAGTATTCAAAAGAAAGATATTATCAGTGACTCTTTTTTGAAATCTCTTCCAAAAGAACCTTTTGTAAGTATTATTGTTCCAACTTTTAATGAAGAGAATAATATAGTTAAATGCTTAAAATCGCTTCGAGCTCAAAACTATTCGAGTTTCGAAATTATACTCTCAGACGGTGGCTCTCAAGATCGCACTGTCGAATTAGCCAAGCCTTTTGCTGATCAAATCGTAATTGAGAACAAAGTTCCTGAGGGATGGATTGGGAAAAACAGGGGCTGTCATCTTGGATATAAAAAAGCAAATGGTGAGATTCTTCTATTCACAGATGCAGATACAGAGCACAAACCTGATGCACTAAGAATAACTGTAAGCATGTTACTAGAGAAAAAAGCAGGCTTGCTAAGTCTTAACCCCTATCACAATGTGGTAAAGTGGTGGGAAAGCATTGTTCCAATTAATTTCTTTATTTCTCGACTCGTGTCTGGTGGTATTGCTAGGGTAAACAATCCAAAGAAGAGATATTCTTTCGTCGCTGTAGGAATATACATGATGTGGACAAGGGATGCATATGAAAAAATTGGTGGTCATGAACGACTGAAAAATTCAATAATCGAGGATTATGCTTTCGCACGTTTAGTCAAAAAGGACTTACAAGCTTTATACTATATGGAAGGAAATAGACTAGTTTATGCTTCAATGTATCCAGAATCCATACGACATTGTTGGACTGGATTCAAAAAGTGTCTTTATGCAGGTGTAAAACTTACACCTCCACGAAGAATGATTGCGTCATTAACATTCATCTTCTGGGGACTTTTGACACCAGTTGCAATAACTTTGTCTGCAGTTTATTGGACAGGTTATCTGCCATTAATCTTGACAATAATTTCTCATCTTTTACTCTTAGTTTTGTTTGCTATTTATTTGCGAAATAAAGGTAGACACCATTGGATTATCTATGTATTCTTTCCCATTATGATGCTGATGTTTCTCATTACCTTGCTCTCTTCTGCTATTGAACTAGTTTTTAGAAAAACCACAACATGGAAAGGACGCATCTATAAACCAGATCTTCGTGCAGGTCTAAACAACCATAAAGAAAGTGATCAAGTAATGGCTGATGATTCTGAAAAAGAACTAATACATTCAAAGATCAAAGATTCAGATACAACAAAACATACTACTCAGAAAATAATGAAGAAACAAGAAAAACCAGCTTAATATGTCAAGTATAAAATTATAGTAAATTTGTGTTTTTTATCTGGAAATTCTTAAAATCAGTTTCAGAAATCTTCACACTTGGTTCAAAGTTGTTAGCAATCCATATTTCTTTGAGCGTTGCAAAAGTAGTGTTTTTAATTAATTGAGTTAAATTTATCCTCATTAAAATTTCTTTTGTGAAAGGTCTTTTTGAATCTGTGAATACTATGGACTCCAGATAATCTTTGAGAGCTTTGCTGTTTAGTACAGAACAAATGAATAGTGCATCATTGTATTCTTGGAAGCTCAAATAATAACAAGTATCATCAAATAAGACCGGTTTTCCATAATATGGAGTAACGAAAGCGAAAATGGGATTCTTATAGAATCCTGCAATAGCTACTTTGTAAGGAGATAAGGTATATCCACCAACTCCAAAAATAGAGAAAGATGGTTTTTTATTAAATACTCGAGATTTCCTTTTGGTAAATGCTTTTTTATTTTTCATTAGATATTGCCATGTTTTTGGATGTTTCACTTTGATTTTATCTGTACTTTCTGATAATTTTGTTTGAGTTAAGATTAATCTTCTCGAGATATCTTGTGCAAAGAATTTCCTAAGAGAAGATCCTTTTAGTAAGGGATAAACTAATTCTTCTTCGACATCGACAACATCATTATTCTTATTGATTAGCTTTCCATCACTTATTAATCGTAATTCTAGGACACTAGCACAATCATGTTTTATACCTTGACGCCAATCAATCGGAAATCGTCCTTCAAATTGAGAATGACTCTTGTATTTCTTAATATCAGAAACAAATTGATTGTTGTGCCAACCAATTTTTTTGATGATTTTATTCGGTTCTTCTATTTTTCCTATAGTACAGAATGTGTCACTTTTATTCGAAGTTAGATCAGCAACTAGTAAAGATGCATTGCAGGCTTTGCCAAAATATTCTTTGGTATTGAAACTCAGGGCACGAATATTTGATATACTTAAATTTGAATTAATCGTTTCTTTGAGGATATTTCTAACAACTGTATTCTTGCATAAGAAAGCAATTTTTCCCTGGAATTTAGAAAAAATTCTCATCATCTTGACAATGATTGTTTCTGTAATATCAAAATTACTCTTTCCTGTAAGAGCATCAATTCCTTTGAATCCCTTGATGTTGGATTTCGGCGGTAAATTGTTTGAATTTAATGATGATAATTCTGAAATTGTTACCCAGGGTGGATTCCCTACAACTAGAATGGTTGACTCCTTTTCATTCGAAATTTCAAGATTAAACTCATGTTTGAATACATCATCATGGATTAATTTTATTTTATATCTATTTTCATTCGGGATTTCTTGGCTAAGCATATTTCTTATTATCTTGAATGCAGAAGACCATAAATGTGGTTTTTGGATTTCAACTCCGTAAATTAATTTTATATTTTTGAAAAATTTGGGAGCACTTAGAATGAAATTTCCTGTTCCGAAAGTCGGTTCAATTATAATTTCAGGATTTAGATTAGCATCTATTAGTATTTGATAAATTTTTTCCACTAGGAAATTTGGTGTTTGCACATCTCCCCATTCTTTTGTTTTGGAGTTTATTCCTGGCTCAACTATTCTTTCTGCTTTCTCAATGTAGTTGATAAATTCTACTCTATCTTTCAAAGAAGTTAAGAGATTGTCAATTTGAGAAACTGATTGGATAAGGAAATTAGCTTCTCTAGTAGTCTTGGTTTTCTTGAGATTATTTAGAAAATCTGCAAAATCCATCTTCATTCTATTCCAACCAATTAACTACTAGGATTAATTCACATTATAATTACTAGTCTACGTATTCATAACTAAGTTTTCGAATATATAGCTTCCGAATTTTACCGACGAAACAATAATAAATGATTAGTTGCGAAAATAAGAATGGTGAATGGCGTTCGTTCTGAACGCCAAAAAAGGTCTCTGAGTTGTGAATATAGTGCCGAGTTTACAAGATGCTGAAATATTGGTAAATGAACTTGAAAGTAGTGATTTAGATACTAGAAGTAGAGCCATTAATGCTTTATCAACTGCTGGAGAAGCAGACATCATTAATTTTCTTATTTCGCTTCTGAATAAGAATTCTCACAGATTAGTCAAAGAAGGAGTTTGTAAGACCCTCGGAAAAATCGGTAGCAAGAAAGCAATAGGTGTACTTGTTAAATCACTCGATAATGAACATGAAAGTGTTAGATACCAAGCAACAATTGCCCTAGGTAAAATTGGTGATACAAATGCAGTACCACCTCTATTAGAAATTTTAAAGAAAAAGGATGATCCGTTAGTTCGTTCTGAAGCTGCGAAAGCATTGGGAATAATAGGCGATCCAAGTTCTTTGAAATTACTGTTAACCATGTTACGAAAAGACGAAGACCGATTCATAAGATATCACGCAGTTACATCATTAGGACGCATTGGCGATAAAAAAGCTACAAAGGATATACAAAAATTACTCAAAGAATCTAAAGATGATCGGTTAAAACTACGAGCAATAGAAGCACTTGAAGCAATTGAAAAAGCAAACAGAAAACAAATTGTTGCAGGATAAGAAAGAAAAAATGTGATTATTACATCACATTTCCAAATTTATCTACCACTTCGGTGCAATAAATGGTGGACTAAGAAATCGTTTTTCTTTCTCAATTGAATCTATTAATTTGATGTCTCCAGAGCTAAGCTTGATTTTTTGTGATTCCCAATTTGCTTTCAAATGTTCTGGGTTGACGCTTTTTGGAATTGGTACAGTTCCTTTCTTAATTAACCAAGCAAGTGAGATTTGAGCAGCACTTACATCATGTTTCTTTCCTAATTCAACAAGTTCAGAAACATCACTAAATCTTCCATGCATAAGTGGAAAATAAGGAATAACATAGACACCTTTCTTTTTGTGATGAGCAACTAATTCTTTTTGTTGTAACCAAGGATGCATTTCGACTTGATTAGCAATAATTGGTTTATCACAAATAGAAATTGCCTCATCCACATGTTGAGGAGTAAAATTAGAAACAGCAATAGAACGTATTTTTCCTTGATCAACAAGTGTACTCATTGCCTTAAGTGTGTCGCCACCTATTTTGTGAAATCTAAAGGGCCAATGAATATGCAACATATCAATTGTTTCGAGACCAAGTCGTTTCAGACTCCTTTCAGTACTTTTGAAAACTTTTCTAGGTCTAAGATTATTAACGAATAATTTGGTTGCGACTATGAATTCATCTCGAGGAATTCCGGATTCTTTAATTGCCTCACCAACGACTCTCTCATTAAAGTACATCTGAGCAGTATCTAGGAATCGGAAACCAATTTCAAAGCCTTTGATAAAACCTTGTTTTGATTTTTTTGTGTTCCCTAGCATTGTTCCTAGGCCAATTTTAGGGAGCTTAAGTTTTGCCATTTTTATAGCACCCTTATTCAAATAGTCTTAATCATGACAAGCAGCATCTTAAATTGCTTAGTGGCATATAACGCATGAGGTATATCAGCAGGCATTACTAATACTTCACCAGCTTTTGTGTGAAAGACGTCTTTATCGATTGTAATTTTAGCTTCTCCATCAATGATATACGCTAGAGCATCGAATGGAGCAGTGTGTTCACTTAAACCTTCACCCTCAGCAAAAGCAAAAAGAGTAACATTACCTGTCTTTTGTTTTAGTAATTGTCTACTAACAACAGAACCTTCTTGGTAGTCAACGATTTTATTCATATTATAAATTTTAGAGAAATCAATCGTACTTGTTTTTTTCTCATTCATTTCTATCACCATAATTATACAAAACATCTACTTTTATAACTTAAATGATATAGAAAATGAAAAGAAAAGGCAGATTAAATTTATTACCTTCGCTTTTTAATTCGTAAAATAACAAATACTGCTAAACCACCGAGAACGAGTGGAACTGTTGTAGAAATTGAAATGATTATTTTATTCTGTAAGCTTATCCAATGAGTTGGTAAATCATCATGATGAACAATAAGTAATCCAGTTTCGCCTGAGGAAAGATAAACTACATCGTTATATGCAAATATCTCATAGAAGTAAACCTCCTTGAGTCCGCCACCGTAAGTATATGGATCATATTCATATCGCTGATAGCTACCAATGGCAATTGGATTATTGGGGTCACTACCATCAAATACAAGTAGCCCATCATTGTAATCCGACATGTAAACAATATTATTCTCCAGATAGATATTATATCCACCATATTCGTAAATAGAACCTCCACCAGTTTCACAGCTACTTGCGAGAACAGGATTTTCTATATCACTCACATCTAATACAATAAGCCCATAATCACGGGCTGCTAGAAAAGCATGGTTATTTTCTACAAATACTCCTCCGATATTTGAGGATAAATCAGAGTATTCAGACACCAATGTCAGATTGTAATCATTATCTATTTCATATATGAATAAACCTAGAGAAGTAGCTAAAAAGAGATGATTCCCCATTAAAGCGAAATCATAGAAATAAGCATCTAAACCTGTCAAAGTAGTAATTTTTGTTACATTAGCAGGATTTGTACAGTCAACTATATGCAAAGCTCCCTCAAATATGTGTGCAAAACTATAGAATTCACTAATATATGCAATGTTATCTCTTACCATTATTTTTGATCCAGGCCACAACATAAAACTGTCATCAAATGTTGAGCTAATTCGAACCGGTACGCTAGGATCTGAAACATCAAGAATTTCAATAGTATTTGTAATATAGTTAGCTAAATACAACTTCGAGTTTTCCAAATACAAACATACATAATAACTTGATCTGTCAACATATCTAGTAATTAATTTAGGATTCGTGGGATTACCAATATCAAGTATTTCTAAACCGCCATAGAAACTTGTAACATAAGCTAAATCTCCCTGAACAAAGGTATCCAATGTAAGTCCTAAGGTAATAATTCGACCAGCCAATAACGGGTTGGAGGTTAAGTCTCCAATGTAAATAATTTCAAATCCCCTAAAGTTATCAATCAAGTAAACAAATTCATCATGCTTGAATCCACCGAGACTATATCCATATTCTTTAATGAACTCATTAACTTTGACAATACTAAAGGGATTTTCAACATCAAAACATATGAAACCTTCTTCGCCAAAACTGAAAGCGTAATGATCATACACTTCAATGAAACTAGAAGAACAACGAATATCTCGATATCTTGAAATTAAAGTAAAATTAGAGGGATTAGCCATGCTATAAAAGAAAACTTCGGAAGACGATGAAATAATTGCTGTTAATCCATAGAAATCAAAGCTATGAATGCTAACATCAAATTCCCATGTTTCAAAATGAGTTGGATCATTAGGATTACTTATCTCGAAAATCTCAACACCATCAGAACTAATTGAATACAAGTAATTATCTCTTAGTTTAATATCATCAACTTCAAAAGCTTCTGATAATTCGAATGTATTAAGCAAATTTGGATTTCGTGGATCACTAACATCAATTATATGCAGCATACTCCCCCATTGCAAACCAAAAAGGTAGTCACCAGATATTTCAATGTCTGACATATAATCAACATCGGAAAAATCCATAACTTTTTTGGGATTCTTTGCTGTACTAATATCCAAGATTTTTAAACCAAAATCGCCACCAGTAACGAATGCATATTTCTTAACAACAATTACTCGAGTTATTGCATCACCATCGCTATATTCCCCAATCAATTTCGGATTAGAGGGGTTTGATACATCATAAATTAGTAATCCTGACCCTACAGCTAGATAAGCAATAGTGCTCAAAAGAGACTCTTGAATGAAGATATCAAAGGCATATCCATAATCTTTGCCCCATTGAGCTAGTTCAGAACAACTAACCGCATCTATCAAAGAATCATCTACTGTAGCTTCTGATGAAAAACTTATTTGCTCTTGATCCTGTAATCCCTTTGCATTAAAAGACAAACTAACTAGTTGCAAAGTAATCAATAGACAAATCAGATACACAATTGGTTTTTGTTTCTTAGTCAACTCTCTCACCTATATTCTTTCTAAATCGATTATAAATCATAATTATACTAATTACGGAAATTGTTGTAATTAAAACTGTAAAACCTTCAAACCCAGCAAAAGACGTTGTAAATGTTTTCGAGTAATCGGGAAAATCGAGAGGATCTAAAGGATCTGAACCAAATTCGATTTCTTCGAAATCTGTGTAAGAATCACGATCTGTATCTGCACTATCAGGCCTAATGTTATAGGAGTATTCTTCAATATTTAATAACCCGTCCAAATCAAGATCCAGATATTTATCTGATGGATCAAGGGGATCTAAATGATACTGGACTTCGAAATAATCATCCATACCATCAGCATCCGTATCATTGTTTGTAGGATCAGTAGAATGAAACAGCACTTCTTCTCCGTCTAGTAGACTATCAGAATCTGAATCGTTGAGCAACGGATTTGTAAATGATACTAATACTTCATATCCGTCAACCAGTAAATCAAGGTCAGTATCCGAAGCTGTAAGATTTGTATTGTAAATAGTAATTTCATCATTATCTAATAGGCAATCTGAATCACTATCTTTTAGTGTGGGATTGGAGAAATACAGGAATTCCTCAAGATTTGTCAAATTGTCATTATCGAAATCTTCACTAGCATCACTTGCATTGAGCGGATCCAAACCGTAATAGACCTCAAATCCATCCACTATTAAATCGCTATCGCTATCTTGTAATCCAGTAGTGGTCAAGTAGACTTCCTCTTCAAGATAGTCAGCTAAATAATCATTGTCGGAATCTAAACCAATAATTTGTAAAGCTCCTACTCCATTCAAGAGGAATATTGTGTTGTTTTCAACCGCTAATCTATATCCTTGATCCATGATTGGTTGTGATAAAACATCAATTTCGCTTTGAATACTGGGATCTTTTATGTCACTGATATTATAGACTGATAACACCGAATACCATGATGTAAGATACATTAAATCGTTTTCAATATAGATGTCATTGAAACCATTAGAGAATTCTCCGAGAGTGAAATAGTTAACATTATTTATTGAAGTTAGATTTAACACTAATATTTCATCTCTCCAATCAGATACGCCAAAAAGATAGTTTCCATACAAGAATATCTTATCAATATTGTAGTACTCTTCAGTATAAAGTGTATCAATTAATTGAAGATCACTTGGATTACTATAGTCGAAGAAGCTTATTATCTCTCCAAAATTAGAAACGATTATAGTTTCATTTGTCATTTCAATTGTATTACCATAGACATCGATCTCAAATACATAATCAAGTAAAGTTATGGCATGCGGATTTGTGGCATTATAAAGAAAAAGATCGTTACCAAGGACAGAAACAAGTCCATTCTTTACTTTCAGAGTACGAGGACTAAAAACATTAATTTCACTAGTTTTTGTTATATTTGTTGGATCTGAGACGTTAAGAACCTCAATCCGAGAAGCTGTCATAATAAATGCAATATCACTTTCAATTTCCATTTCTATTGCAGAAGATAATTCATATGAGCCTATTTGTGTAAGATTGGTTAAATCACTGGTATTAAGTACATTTAATCTCTCGTGTTCCAGAATATAGCAGAGACCATTTTCATAGTATATTTCATCTCCATCTTCAAAACCTGTTTGAACCAACTTTTCGAAATTATATTGTTCTGTAGTATTATAGACCGAAATTCCTCCCAATCCACAGGTGAAGTAGATATAGTCTCCGTGGAAATCTAAAGAACTCACATATGATACATTAAGATCTTTCATAAAATGATAGGTAATTAAATCAAAGTCAAATACATCACTCACATTCACAATAGTAATTCGTGTTGATGAATCGATGAAGACGATGTCCTCATTAATATATAGTGATTCAGTATATGATACATAATATGAGTTTAATAGTAATGGTGAGCTGATATCTAAAATTCTAATAGCAATTAAACTATTAGTACTCAAGAGAAATAATACATCATTAACAATACTTGCATCAATGATTGAATGGTAGTCAGTAGAAAAATATGCCAAAGTCGGGTTTTCTTTGTCTGAAGTATCTATAAATAAAACGTATGCAAGGTACTCATTGTTATACAATATTGTATTGTTTCCAGATACTACTAATCTATATATACCGCTAGTGAATCCACCTAATTCGCCGACAATATACATATTTGTTGGATCTTGAACACTAATAATCAACATCTTGTTGTTAAGTGTTGAAACATAACCATGATTGCCTTCTATTACGAAATCAATGAATCTATAATAAAGAAAACAACCAATTGGTTCAATCGTAGTTGGATCTGAAATATTGAATGCTTGTATTTTAGCCATAGATGAACCTTGAGGGATAAAATCATATCCAATAAATACTATGTCATCTTCTACTTGCATTTTCATGATTTCATTAATGCATCTTTTTGATTCACTCAGAATTTTCGGTTCCTCTTGATTTGTAATATTAAATATAATAATCGTGAATTTATTATTTACAATCGCTAAATCATCTTTAATGATTATATCTTTGTAGAAAATATTCAAATCATTATTAATTAACGAAAAATTCATCATATCATTAGCTTGTTCTATTCCAAAGCGATTATCATCTGATGGATTCGGGATTGAGTTAGCTTTGAATTCTTGTTTAAAATTTAAGACAGGGATTATTATGAATAAAAGTATGAGATAAACAGCAATTTGTTTTTTTCTGGTATTTTTACGTTTTGATATTAAGGTACCAACATACATTTTCCTTTCCCACCTTTTCCTATAAAATGAAAGAGGGGGGTAGAATATAATAATTATTATACTTTTTGAAAATACAGTAATCAGCGTATTTTTGTCTACTTTATTTCCACATTCCACCCGTAAGGATCTTCTATTCGACCATATTGTATGCCTGTTAATGTTTCAAAAAGATCTTTAGAAATTGATCCAACTTCGTAATTGTTTATTGTATACTTCTTATCCTTGTAATGGAGTTCACCTACTGGAGCAATTGATGCTGCAGTACCAGCTCCAAAAGCTTCAGTGAGATTCCCACTTTTAATAGATTCAATAACAGTGTCTATTGAGAGGAATTCCTCTTTTACTTTGTATCCCTTATCTTTCGCCAAAGTAATAACACTCTCTCGAGTTACTCCTTTCAGGATTGTACCAGCAATTGGTGCAGTATAAACAACTTCATCAAGAACAAAAAATTGGTTCATTGTTCCAACTTCTTCGACATATTTGTGTTCTGAGGCATCCAACCACATTACTTGGCTACATCCAAGTTCAAATGCCTTATCCATAGCAAGAAGAGTAGCTGCATAATTTCCTCCTGTTTTTGCTTCACCTACACCACCCTTTACCGCTCGAACATATTTAGGTTCAACATAGATTCTTATTGGTTTGAATCCTTCTTTGAAATATGGTCCTACCGGACTCAAAATAATATAAAATAAATATTCCTTTGATTTGCGATGTCCTAAAAGTGATTCAGTAGCAATCATTGTAGGTCTAATGTATAGTGACGTTCCGGGATTGTGTGGCACCCATTTTCTTTCAATTTCAATTAGTTTTTGAAGTGCATCAAGAAATTGATCTTCTGGTAAGGGCTCCATAGACATACGTATTGCTGACTCTGTCATTCGTTCAGCATTTTTATCTGGACGAAAAAGAGAAACATCTTTTTTATTTGCTTGTCGGAATGCTTTCATGCCTTCAAAAATCTCTTGACCGTAATGCAACACAAGTGCTGCAGGTGATAACACAAAAGGGCCAAATGGTTCAATACAAGATTCACACCAAATACCATCCTTAAAGAAAGTCGTATACATATGGTCTGTAAAAATCTTGCCAAAACCTAATTGGTTTTCATCCGTTGGTACGGAACTTCTTTTTTCTTTTGGTAGTAGAGAAACTTTAATTTCCATTGACTATCGCCTTATTTATTAACGAAATTGTGTTCAAAAAGTTTTAGTCGGATTTTTTTTGACTTTTAAATTACTCCAATTAAATTTGTAAATATGCTTTAATGATGGTCTGAATTGGTTGTTTAGTTTTTAAGAAATGAAAAGAAGAAATTAGTTTTCTTCTTCCTTCTCTGATTTTTCATCCAACAAATCTAACTCTTCACCAAGAAGATAATGGCTAAACCAATTCAAATTTTGATGCATTATTGCTCGATTCTCTCGAGGTTTAGTAATTGGATGGCCCATTCCAGGATAAATGAATAATTCAACATGAACATTCATTTCCTTTAATCCTCGATAAAGCTCTTTTGCATTTGCAACAGGAACCCTAAGATCGACTTCACCATGTTGAATGAGCATTGGTGTTTGGGCTTCTTTGATTTTGCTAATTGGAGCTGTCTTCTCATAAAGCTCTCTATCACGGAACGGAGAACCAGATAAATAGTGAGTAGTGAACTGAGGAATGTCATTGCAAATGTGATAAGTATACCAATCAGCAATACCGGCACCTACAGACACCGCTGTAAAACGTTTTGAATGAATCCCAACAAAAGCCGAGATATATCCTCCTTGACTCCAGCCCATACATCCAATTTTACCAGAATCAATTATGCCTTTTTTATCTAAATAATCAATAGCACTTTCAATGTCCCAAAGATCTCCGACGCCAAGATTATCTTTATTCAATTCAAGAAAAGATTGTCCTTTTCCAATTGAACCCCTATAATTTACTTTCAAGGTAAGAATCCCTTTGTTAGCAAATTGAACGGATGGATAGTATAGAACTTCACCATACTCTAGAAGACTTTCTGAATCAAATGATTGTGGTCCACCATGAATAATAAAAGCAAGTGGATATTTCTTTTTCGGATCAAAATTCGATGGTTTTCTGAGTACTCCCTCAATTTCTGTTCCGTCTTTGCTTTTCCATCTGATTGTCTCTATAGTTCCAAAGTCCCATGTTTTTACTTCATCATTGTGATTTGTTATTTGTTTGATCTCTAAATTTGTTGACTTTATTGATTTTCCTGCGACAAATACTTCAGTTATTTTCTTAGCCGTATTCCCTAAGAAACACAAATAACCACTTTGAGAGATATCGAATCCGCTGTACATCCTATGGATATATCCCTCTAAATCCAATATAGTGATTTTTCCTGTTTCTGTAGTCTTTGCGATTTTTGCTTTTGTACCATCTGCGTAAGCAAAAACGATGGCATCACTCACCCATTTACCACCAAATGGAATGCGATCTAGCTCGCCTGTAATTTTTACAAATTTATCAACTATTTCTTCGGATTCTACTAAATCCGCCCATTTTGTTAAATCAAGTATCCAGTAATCTCCCTGAGTATAGAACATATTATCTCTTTCATTCCTACTAATAAGCAATTTAGCTTCATTTGGCGAGCTATCTATCACATAGGTTTCTTTTGGAAAAGCATACTTTTGGATCTCACCAAGATAAGAGAAATCTTCCTCTTCTTTCTTATCTTCCTCTTTGTCTTTTTTGTTCTTGTCTTTCTTCTCCTTCTTTTTGGAAAGATAGCTATCAATTGCTTTCTTTGGGTCGATCTTTATACAATAATTACTTGTCTCAGAAATATAGACCAAATCATCACGAAGCCTACAATTCAAAAAAATGGCATCATTTTGCTTTGAAGGGATGTAATTCACTATAGAAAGTGGTTCTTCTAATAATTTACTTACTTCAACAATTGGTTTTACAAGATCTTTTGTTTCGTCCTCTGTTTTATTTTTCTTTTCCTTTTGGTATTCATACATTTTTTCTAAGTCAACAAAATACAATGCACTTGCACTTTTTTCATGTTCAAAATAAACATAGGATCCGAATTTATTCTTGCGATCTTTTTTCTCTTGTTTATCTGGATTTTTTGCTAAGTAAAGCAATCCTTGAGCGAATAATTTGAAATTTTGTATGCCGTTTTTGTGACCGGTAACTTTCCACGGTTCGCCAATTAAATTATCAAAAATATAAATTTGATTCCCGCTTTCTTTCTCATTTGCTTGCTGCTTTAAAATTGCTATCGAATCATTATTGATCCATTCGATTTGGCTTACAGAACCAGATCTTGTTAATTGGTAGGTTTTGTCCTCTTTTTTGTCATAAATAAAGCATAATCTATCATACCGATTCTTATTCCAATCAGGTTTCATTGATGTAAACGCGACCTTATCACCGGTCGGTGAAATTTTAGCATTAGAACTAAAACCTAATGTAATGAGATCAGTAGTAGATGGTTCATGTTTTGTTGACATTCTAAACACCAAGAACCAGATAAAACATCATGGTTTTTATTTTTTTGTAAGACTTGTATTTATTGAAAAAATGAAGAAAAAAGTCCCAAATGGGACTAAGATGATCAACTATTTTCCAGCGATGGTCATTTCTGATATTTTTATTGCTGGACTATACATATGATCATTGTTTGCAACATCGCTACCAATGGTATCAATTTTATCTTTGAGAATTTCGAAGAAGTTACCAGCAACAATTACATTGTTTACTGGTTGAGTAAGTTCGCCGTTTTCGATTAGGAATCCGTGTGTTACAGTTGCATTCATTTCGCCACTTGTTGGTCTGGAAAGCCATTCGCCAATAGTTCTGTCAATGAAGAAGCCTTTCTTTGTATCTTTGATCATATCTTCTAAACTTGATGTTCCTGGTTTTATTATGAAGTTATTCAAAGAAGGAGCGGGAATCTGGAAGTAATCTCTACGAGCATTCCCTGTTGATTTTGTATCTGCTTTCATTGCTCTATAATTATCAAAAAGAAAATTTTTGAGGACTCCTTTCTCAATTAGACTTGTTTTCTGGGTAGGATGACCTTCGCTATCAAATGGTCGGGTTCTGTATCCACCAGGCATAGTTCCATCGTCAGTAATTGTTATTCTTTCATCTGCAATTTGTGTGTTTAATTTAGGGGCAAAGGTTGAACGACCTTTCTGGATGTTCTCAGCATTTACATTGCTTCCAATCATCATTCCAAACATGAAACAAGCGAATTTGTTTTTCATAATTACTGGCAATTTAGTACTTTTAATTGGTTTTGCTTTTAGGTGCTTTAGAGCTTGTTCTGCTGCGTAGTCTGCGATTTTGTTATAATCTAAATCTTTCCAGAATCGTACATCTTGACCTTCAGCTCCAGTGCTTTCGCCACCTTCAATAGCTTTTGTCATCATGTACGAAGAAATTGATGATCCTTTGTAAGTGAGAGTATCATTGTAGTTGTTTGTAATTGATATTTCACCACGATTCAAGTATAAAGTTCCTCGAGTAACCTTTACTTTTCTATCTTTTTCAGTTGCCCTATTGATGCCACCAATTATTTTATCTGTGATAGCTTCATATTCTAGACTCTCAAGAGTCTTGTCATAATTTTTAGTAACAGGTGTTTCACCGTAGTTCTTATTGAAGCCATTCCAATTTGGATCTTCGGGTGTAGCTTTTGCAATATTTACAGCTTTTTGGACTGCACCAAGAACTTCATCTTCAGTAAGAATAGATGTTGCATGAAGACCTAATTTCTTTCCAACAGCAACTCTTACACCGATACCTATTGTATCAGTATTCTTGAACATTTCAATTTC
>JAGMDP010000126.1 GCA_023128635.1 Candidatus Heimdallarchaeota archaeon
ATACGGCCGAATTCTTTCTCTAAGCTTTTCTCGGAGATTTTTATAATAGTAGGGCGACCATGAGGACAGGTAAATGGGTTCTGACAGGCACTTAAATCCTTCAAAATTGCCACTATTCTGTTAACAGATACTGGGTCACCACTTCTAATAACGGAATGGCAAGCCATAGTCTTAATGATTAAATCAATTCTATCGCTCACGTCTTTTAATGATACGACTTCTTTTTTCATCTCATCAATAAAATTTTGTATGTCTGCATCTGTCTTGAGAAGATCCATAATTACGGGTAACCGACGTAATATATAGGTGTCACCACCAAATACCTCAAATTCTATGCCCATTTTTTTCAGCTGCGGTAAATAATCACTCATAAAAGCAATTTGGTCTTTTGTCAGCTGAAACGTTATAGGTTGAAGTAATTCTTGAATTTGTATTTTAGATTTCTTGTACATTGTAAGTAATTGTTCATATCTGATTCTTTCATGAGCAGCATGTATATCCACCACTGCTATACCCTCACTTGATTCGCATAGGGCATAGAGATTGAGTGCTTGTCCTAATGGCTTTAACCAAAAGGTATCAGAAAAAACCACTAGATGAGTTTTCGCTGCCAGCAATACTTCAGATGTTGAAGGATCACTTGATATCAGTTCGTCTGTTTTAAACTCTAATTGTGAATCAATAGAATCAGTGCCTTTTTTGTCAGATTCTTCTTCTGTTTTAGTTTCCGCTTCAATTATAGAATCCGTTACTTCCAAATGTCCTGTAACAGATTCAAATTGTAACCCACTTTGTTTTGAAATTTTCTCAGAGGTTTTCTTTAACAATGACTTATCTTCACGCCATAATTCCGAGGATGACAATGAATTAGTTATTGCTTCTCTAATAACTTCAAATATTTTCTTTGCTTTATTAAATCGAACCTCTCTTTTAGTTGGATGAATGTTAACATCGATTTCAAAACTAGCGATTTCAATATTTAGAAGGGTTACTGGATACCTATTTTTCATTAGCAAAGTTTTGTATGCTTCTTCAATGGCTTCAGATAACAGCTTACTTTTAACATATCGTTTGTTAATATACAACATTTCGTAATCTCTAGTTGAGCGGGATAAAGACGGATTAGAAGTGAAACCAGTGATTATTAAATCATCTTTTTCAAAATTTATTGGAATCATTTGCTTTGCCATCTCAACTCCGAAAACAGATATGAAAGGTTCAAGGAAATTCTTGCTTTTTGGACTGTTAAGAAGAACAGATTTTTCGTGTAAAAGCTTGAAATGAATATTTGGTCTAATCATAGCTTGTCTTGTCACAATTTCGATAATATGACCAAGTTCTGTTGTTTTAGTTTTCAGAAACTTTTTTCGAGCAGGAACATTGAAGAACAAATTCTTTACAGATATGCTTGTACCAAGACCACATTCTCGCTCTTCAAATAATTCTAAATCTCCGCCTTTGATTCTAACAAAAATCCCAGTATCCTGTCCTTCTTTTTTTGTGATTATTTCCA
>JAGMDP010000127.1 GCA_023128635.1 Candidatus Heimdallarchaeota archaeon
ATAGAGGATTTTGAGGAACCTTCTTTCGATGCAGCATCCAAACAAACTTTGAAGATTCTTTTTGAGGGAACTACAAATGAACAAGTTCCTCCATATCAACAAGAAACTGATTTAGATTTTATTGTAAATATTGGTGTTTGTGAAAGATGTGCGAAATTCACTCGAGGGTATTTTGAATCTATCGTGCAAGTTAGAAGTGATCGCAGAATAATAAATGATAATGAGCAACTACTGATTACAGAATTAGTGCAAGAAATGAAGGATAATAGAGCTGAAACCGGGGATAGAATGGCTTACATCTCTAAAGTTGTTGACCAATCTAAGGGAGGAGTGGATTTGTATGTTGGGCACGAGAAATTTGCCAAAATCATTGCAACTTCACTAGCGGATAATTTAGCAGCATCTACTGAATATAGTACAAAATTGAAATCCCATAAAGATGGAAAACCGATTTACCAATCTACCTATTGTATTCGTTTGCCTTATTTTGAGATAAGTGATGTTGTTAGTTATTTAAACAATAATTATCAGATTATTGGGATAAAGCAAGGTCGTGCTAAATTAATGCATCTAAAAACTCGCGAAAAGAAAACTCTTGCTGCAAAAGAGAGTCATCCCGATTACATGAAGGTTTTGAAGAAGAAGGATCAATTACAGAAATACATAATTGTCGCATTACAACCACCAAATGTCTCTGTAATGAATGAAGTTTCGTATGAGACAATTGATTTGGATATTTCTGCTATTTTCGAGGATCATAAAGACGGTGATGAGATTTTAATGGTAGAACTTCCAAATGGATTATTTGAGTGCAATGATTTATAACCTTTTTTTTGATTTACACTTGAAATATAAACAGAAAATATTAAGTGTAGTTTCTAATGTTATTGATTAGAATAGTATATTTTGTAGGAATTAGAAGGAAATTGATGATATGTCATCTAAAACACATCCTCTTTTAGAAGAAGCACCTCACAAGGAGATACTTCTTGGAAATGATGCTTATGTTAGGGGAATGATAGAAGCAGGAGTAAAAATAGCTGCTGCGTACCCCGGTTCACCGACGAGTGAAATTGGTGTGAGACTTGGGCAGATATCCGAAGAAAGCGGTATTTATTTCGAGTTCTCAACCAATGAAAAAGTTGCAACTGAAGTAGCTGCATCAGCTGCTATTGGAGGAGCTCCGGCAACTTGCTTCATGAAAAGTGTCGGACTAAATGTTGCTGCCGATTCTTTTGTTCAATTAAGTATGTATACTATGCCAGGGGGATTAGTAGTTATTCTTGGAGATGATCCAGGACCGCATTCCTCACAGAACGAACAAGACAATAGGCATTATGCGAAAATTGGGCACATACCTATGATTGAACCAGCGAATGCCCAAGAAGCGAAGGATTATTTTGTATTTGCAATGGAACACGCGCAAAAATGGAAGATGCCAGTTGTCGTTAGGTCAACAACAAGAATCTGCCATCAAACAGGTACAGTTGAATATGGCACAATTAAGAATCCTGAAATTGAGAGAAGATTCGATCCCAAGAGAGATGGTGGATACGTCCCTCTTCCAGCAACACTAAAACCTTTGAAAGAAAAATCACTTAGAAATCTAAAGAAATGGGAAGAACTAGCTAATAGCGGTGCATTGCTAAGAGAAGAAAAAGTAGGGAAAGGTGAAGCAAAAATAGGGATAATAACTGCGGGACATGCGTATGCTGCAACAAAAGCAGCACTACGAATACTCGGAGTTTCTGCTAACATCCTAAAACTAGGAATAATTTATCCTCTTCCAATGAAGAAAATCTTGAAATTCATAAAGAAAAACAAGATTGTAAAAATCTTGGAAGAACTTGATCCCTTCTTTGAGGAATTAATCAAAGTCGAACTCTACGAAGAAGGATATTTGGGAACAAAAATAATTGGAAAATATAAAGAAAAAGACTACGAGGATTTAATGATTTCAGAGTATGATACAGCACGATTAGTTGGTATGTTTGCGAATTTACTAGATGTACCTAATCCTCTCAAAGTTTCTAAGCCACAAATAGATGTTCCAAGACGATCACCAGTGCTCTGTCCTGGTTGTGGACATAGGACCTCGTTCCACGCAGCGAAAATCGTTATGGATAAACTAAAAGGACACTCTATGGCAGATATTGGGTGCTATTCCTTAGGATACTTAGACCCACACAATCAAGGAACGCTACTCTTCTCAATGGGCAGTGGAGTACCTTCAGCTTCTGGAATGAAGTTTGCGCTCCCAGACACTGCTATAATGTCATTTGTAGGAGATTCAACATTCTTCCATGCGGCAATGCCAGGGATAGTGAATGCGGTGTTCAATAAACACAAAATAGTGTTAATGGTCATGGACAATGGAATTACGGCTATGACAGGCCACCAACCTAATCCTAATACTGGTAAGAAATCCCTCGGTGCCCGTTTACCCGCGAAATACAAGGATCACGAAACTATCAGTATTGATGACACTCTGAAAGCTTGGGGTATTAAATTCGTTAGACGCGTTCCTGCTTACAATGTTGCAGCACTTGTTGAAGCTTTAGAGGAAGCTTTTACTCAAGACGAGTTTGCTGTTGTTATCCAAGAGGAGCCTTGTGCTCTCATGCGTTCTAAAGCTGAATTACGAGCTGGGACACTCGCTAATCCTTACCAAATTGACCATGACATTTGTCGTAATATCCAAGCTTGTTTAGCTGATTTCGCTTGTCCAGCAATTGAGAAGAAAGGTGAGAAACCACAAATAAACACCGATCTTTGTATTGGTTGTGGTTGTTGTGTCCAGACTTGTCCGCTTAAGGAGAAACCCATTAAGCAAATGGAGGAATTTACTCGTATTTAGGAGGAATGGAAAAATGACTGCTAAGAAATTGAAAGTTCATGTTACCGGAATGGGTGGTCAAGGTATTGGTTCAACTACTCGAGTATTAGCCACTGCTGCTAAGCTTGCAGGTTTAACTGTCATGACTATGGAAACCCATGGGTTAGCTCAAAGAGGAGGAGTGGTAGTTTCTGATCTTGCTATTGGTTATGACCCCACTGAATCTCCTCAGTGTGCTGTTGGAGAAGGAGATGTTATTATTGCTCTTGAAGCTCTTGAATCACTTCGTTCTATGCCTAAGCTAAGAAAAGATGGTATTGTTGTTGTTAATACTACTACTTATCATCCATTATCCGTTCGTCATTCTAAAGGCGAAATCAAATATCCTACATTGAAAGAAATTGAAGCTGAATTGAAACGTGTAACCTCTAACGTTATTTTGGTTCCTGCACAAGAAGATGCCCAAAAACTTGGTTTAAGCCAAACTATGAACATGATTCTCATTGGAGCTCTTGAGGCAAATACCGAAATACTCCCAATTACAAAAAACCAAATTATTGAAGGTATGAAAGCTATTCTTCCTCCAAAATACGTTGCTATTAACCTTCAAGCTTTTGAGAAAGGTCTGAGTTATAAATTATAATTCAGAAATTCTCTTTTTATTTTCACTTTTACCCTTAGTAGAGAAAAGTTATATTCAATGTTTTTTATTAATGTATTAATGAAGCGCGAGATAAATGACCTGGAATATTTGAATTATTCCATGGGACAACCGTATAATTTAGTCGTTATACTACGAATAAGAGGCAAAATAACAATTAGTCTTCTTGAAAAAGTACTTTCGAAAGCTCAGCAACGACATCCTCTTCTGAAAGTTAGAATTGAATTAAATAAAAATGGGATGCCTTGGTTTACTTCAGAAAGAGTTGGTTCAATACCTATTTCATTCATTGAACGTTTAGATGAGGGTGATACATTAAAGGAATTTCATAAGCAATTAGTTACTCCATTTAATTATGGTAGTAAAGTAGTACCTTTGTTTCGTGTTTCTTTATTAACAGCAGATCAAAATACTGATTTAGTTTTATGCTGTCAACACACAATTACTGATGGAATGTCAATGGCATTTCTCACTCGAGACATTATAAAATATCTAAATAATCCTACGGAGAAAATTGTTGTACTTGATGCCCCCATAAAAGATGAAGATATTTTCACTCCAAAAATTAGAAGGAGTATTCCAAAAAAGCCATTTCGGTCTAAATTATTGCTTTTCTTTTTAAGAATCTATCACTTCTTTATTTTTGGGTTTAGAAAAGGAAAGAAAGTTTTAGAAGAAAAAGCAGATTCAAAACATGATGATATCAAAATTCATTCTTGGACTCTTTCCGAATATCAAACTAAAGAATTTCTAAAGAAATGTAAGAAAAGAAAAATTTCTGTTCATAGTGCAATTTGTACTGCTTTTCTACCTGACATTTCAACAATTAATAATCCTGTAGACCTAAGAAACCGATTGAACCACCCAATTGGCGAATCTTTTGGTCTATTTGCAGGTGGAACAATTGTTAAAGCAAAATACCAAAAAAGAAAAGATTTCTGGGCTAATGCACGTCATTACCAAAGGAAGCTAATTTGGAATTTACGTGATAGAAGGATTTACAGTGTTAATAGAATGCTAAATAAATCATTATCTCTTTCAACAATGAAATCATTTGGACAATTATTCGTTGATATTGTTAGTAGACAAAATCCTTTTGCAATAACTAATCTTAGGTCTTTAGATAAACTTGGAATTACTTTTGAATCCGATATATACTCGGTAGATTCATTTAATGCAGCAATTTCAAATACACTTGATGCAATGACAGTAGTAGTTTTCACTTTGAGAAAGAAAATGTATTTTCATTATCACTATATGGAATCTAAACATGATATAGAAAGAATAAAACAAATTGCTAAAGATGCTAATAAGAGAATTTTGGAGTCCTAAAATTATAAATATCTTATTTTCAATATAGATGAAGGTAGAATCAATATGAGAGATATTCGACGCAAAGAAAGAGCAATTACAGAAGAAAAGGAACTAATAGCTGTTCTTCAACAATCAAAATATGTTACTATTGCCATGTGCCAAGACAATGAACCATACTTGGTGAGTATGAGTCATGGATATGATCCTGAGAAAAATTGTATTTACTTTCACTGTGCAAAAGAAGGAAAGAAAATGGATATTTTGAAGGAAAATAATGTTGTCTGGGGCCAAGCGCTTCTTGATGAAGGATATATCCATGGTAAATGTAATCATAATTATGCAACAATTATGTTTAAGGGAACGGTTTCATTTCTTGATGATTTTGATGAAAAGAAAGCTGCCTTGCTTCTAATGGTCTATCAATTAGAAGATGATCCTGAAGCTTATCTTAGTAAGCCTATTTCTGAGAAAGCAATAACAAATGTGACAGTCGGCAGAATAGATATTGAATACATGAGTGGTAAAAAAGCGAAAGATGTAGTTATTGATGTTTAACTCCAGAGGAATCGAAAACTGAATACAAGTCCTAAAACTATAGCTACACCCATTATTCCACAAATAACAATTATAATCGTTTGAATGCGTTTGAGATTTTTTTTCTTTTTACAGCTTGTACAAATATAATCCAAAGTCGAACTTGCTTCTAGGATTTCTACTTTCCCAGCTTCAGTATGAACTTTACAAATATCTTGTCGACAAACGGAACATCTAGCTATAGTATGTCGACCGCAAATATAACATTCTGTCATTATTACAACCTAATGTGTTCAGTTATTCTATGTTTGATGATAGTGATTAGAATGGGAATTTGTATTGTTCTAATCCGAGTTCCTTTATCATCATTTTTATGTCATCTTGTAGACTTTTATTCAGAGGTACTCCTTCTTCAGCAATCTGTAATGCGCTATAATATGATTGTTCTCCAGCAGTATAGATTCTATCTTGTCCTGGAGCTTTCTTAGCATTTCTCAGTGTGCGGCAAATGTTTCCGGTAATTTTCTTGAAAACATCTGCATCTATGAATTTTGAAACATCAATTGCTAAGAAGAAATGACCTATTTTGTATCCTTTATCTAGAGTTAGGTCTTTTAGGAATGGTCCTCCTGATAATGCAGAGGATAACATATCCACGAGAACGGCATAACCATACCCTTTGTGTCCGCCTAATGTTTCACCAGACCCACCTAATGGTAATAGAGCTGCTTCGCCTTTCATTAATAGATCTAAAATTTCAACTGGATCAGTAGCAAGCTCACCGTTTTTATCAATCACCCAACCTTCTGGTATGGGTGTGTTTGTTCTTGAAGCGACTTCGATTTTCCCTCTTTGTGAAATGGATGTTGCAGCATCCAATATGAAATCGAATTCCTCATCTGTGGGAACTCCGAATGTTAGGGGATTGGTTCCCATCATGGGTTCGACACTAAAAGTTGGTGCAATTGCTGGACGGGCGTTTGTGACTGAAAGACCAATCATGTTTTTCTTGGTAGCCATTAATGCATAATAACCTGCTATTCCATAATGTGTGGAATTACCTACAGCTACTGCTCCTGTACCAAATTCAGCTGCTTTCTCGATTGCCATTTCCATCGCCTTATGAGAAACTACATGCCCCATACCATTACCACCATCAAGCGTTGCGGTGGTAGGACTTTCCTTTACTATTGTTATTTCAGTTACCGGTTTATGATATCCAGCTTTTATTCGATCATAATACATTTTTAGACGTTGAATGCCATGAGAGGTTATTCCACGAAAGTCTGAAACAATTAGAATCTCAGCGCATATTTCTGCATCCTTTTCGGGGACACCAAGTCCTATGAAAACGTCTTTCATAAAATTCTCTAGTAGTTTTGCTTCAACTTTTACTTCATCTTTTCCCATCTTTTATTACACCAAAGAGTTTGTTTTACTTGTTTTATTAACCAATACTTATTTTTTAATTTGTTTGAGTAGAGGTTTTATTAAGATTCTATGCGTACTTCTTTGATAGATGCTTGTGTGTTTTAAAACATCAGTGAATGATTTTTTAATGACATGCCCCAAATAATTATTACTTAAGATTTGGATGGACGATTTTGGTTAGTTACCTCTGCATTTCTGAAAAACCAACCGCAGCTAAGCGTCTTGCAACTGCACTTGATCAGCAAGGCAAACCAAAGAAGCTTCCAAATCCCAGGAACTTTGCAAAAGTTCCAGTTTATGAATGCCGAAGAAATGGCGATACTATTTTTGTTATCCCAGCTTTAGGTCATCTTTTCTCCACAGTTGAAGACTCCGCAAGAGGGTGGCATTATCCTGCCTTTAGTTATAAATGGGTTCCATCTTATATCGCCAACCCAAAACATGGTTCGAGACCTTTTATTGCAGCTTTCAAGAAGTATGGAAAAGATGTTGATGAAGTAATTGTTGCTACAGATTTCGACCTCGAAGGTGAGGTGATAGGTGCTTCTATAGCGAAATTCGCTTGTGATAGGCAATTAACTGATGTTAAGCGAATGAAATTTTCTACTCTTACAAAAGAGGATATAGTTAATTCTTATGAGAATCTCCAACCCACTGTTGATATTAATCTAGCAAATGCTGGTTTTGCCCGCCATGAAATTGATTGGTTGTATGGTATTAATCTTACTCGAGCATTAACTCTCTCAATTAAACACTCGACTGGGAGATACAAATTGATTACGACAGGGAGAGTCCAAGGTCCTACTTTGAAATTCGTGGCAGATAGGGAAAGAGATATCCAAACTTTTGTACCAATTCCTCGTTGGGTAATTGATGCTAAAATCATTCTTGAAGGGGAAGAAATCCCATTAGAGTTTAATAAGAAATTTGTTCCTACCTTTGCAGAAGCAGAAAAAATAGTTTCCGATGTATTAGATAGAGATGGGATAGTTAGTAAAATTAGTAGTAGAGAATTTAGTCAAAATCCTCCTTTACCCTTTAATTTAGGATCTTTGCAATCAGAAGCATATCGATATTTTGGTTATTCTCCAAGCAGAACTTTACGAGCAGCAGAGTCATTATACTTGAGTGCACTAATTTCTTACCCACGAACTAGCAGTCAACAATTCCCAGGATCAATTAATCTTAAAGCAATTCTAAAGAATCTAACTAAAAACGATTTGTACAGAATAAGAGCTAATAAATTGTTAGCAATTCCTAAACTTAAACCAACAAAAGGTAAGAAGAGAGATCCAGCTCATCCACCAATTCATCCAACTGGAAAAAAGGCACCAGCAAGTTTTGGTGGTGATGCAAACAATGTTTTCAAATTAATTACTTGTCGTTTTCTAGCTATTTTTGGTCCCCCAGCGGTTAAGAAAAGCCTTCGTCTTGATATTGATGTTAATAAGCAGATTTTCTTCTTACGAGGAATGAAGGTTTTGAAAAAGGGTTGGTTGGAGTATTATGCTCCTTTTGGTAAAGTAGACGAAATCGAATTACCGGATCTTGCTGAGGGAGATAAAGTTAATATCTCAAGTATAGTTCACAAGCAAAGCTATACTCAACCTCCAGCTCGATATAATCCAAATTCACTTTTGAAGAAAATGGAGGAGGAAGAACTTGGTACTAAAGCTACCAGAGCTAGTATAATAGATATTCTTTATTCTCGAGGTTATATTGAAGATGATAGTATTAATGCAACTGATTTAGGATTCGCCGTTATTGATACTTTAGAGAAGAACAGCCCGGATATTATCTCAGTGGAACTGACTAGAAACTTGGAAAAAGAAATGGAACACATTACTACTGGGGATAAAAAAAGAGAAATTGTATTAATGGAATCAATAAAGCAATTGAAGAAAATACTCGAGAATTTCTATGAAAAGGAAAAAATAATTGGAGTAACATTGCAGGAGCAAGTACAAAACCTAAAACAAAGGCAGCGAATGCTTGGTCTATGTCCTGTCTGTAAACAAGGTGATTTGATTATTACTCGTTCTATTAGAACAAAGAAGCGATTTGTGGGTTGCACAGGATATTACAAGAAACTCTGTTCTTGGAGTGCACCTATTCCCCAAGCGGGTTACGCTTCCCCTACTAAAAATACTTGTAAGCATTGTGGCTTCCCAATGTTAACAATTCGCAAGAAAGGTAAGCGTCCGTATACTATCTGCCCTAACTGGCTGAATTGTTCAGGCACCCCAAAGGAAGTGTTAGATAATTATCAGAATAACAAAGCAGAAGCTTTGGAAAGCGTAATTGAGGATTCGGAGGAATAAGAAAATGGCTCAGTGTCTTGTATGCAAATCAACTATTGAGAAAGGACAGTATTGTGATGCCCATCTTATTGCGAAGAAGAATCTAGAAGAAAAATACAAAGATTGGCAAACCGCTTTTGGAAAACTTGCCAGGAAAGAATATCTTACACGAATGGCTAATGATCAAGATATCCCTATTGGAGATTGGGCTCGAGAAGTTGCTAATTACTTGTTGAAAAAAGAGAAATAAATGAAAGAATAAAATAATCTGAGGTAGACTCTATTGAATAAAATACTTGGATTCGGACAGGTACTTTGGGATTTATCGGTTTTTGTAGATTACCAATTCATTAAGAAATTAAACATAGAAGTGGGAGGACACAGAATAGTCGATCTGGAAACCATTAATAAAATTCTTATAAAACTGAAAGACCAGAAAAAAGAGATTATTAAGAATTCAGGGGGGAGTTGTGCAAATGTTATGTCGAATATGGCAAAATTGGGTTCACAGACTGCTTTTTGTGGGAAGCACGGAGATGATGCAGATGGCTGGAAATATATGAATATACTTTCCAATGAAGGTGTGAAAACACATAGTATTGTTGATAAGGAAAACTCAACAGGACAATTACTTTCACTCATCACACCTGATAAAGACCGAACCTTCATTGTGTATCGTGGCGCATCAGAAGTTTTACTTCCGAATCTTGTTGATAAAGAACTACTTCATATGTCAGATGTTGTTCACGTTGAAGGTTACTTGATTATTAACTCTGATGAAGCACTTTGGAAGATTTTCGAGGAAGCAAACAAAGTAACTTTTGACTTAGCAGCTTATGCTATAATCGAGAACACACGACCAGTTCTACAAAAAATGATGAAGAAACATCCACCCTTAATTCTATTTTCTAATTTAAGTGAAGGTCAAGCATTTACGCAAAAGGAGAATCCAGAAGATATTCTGGATGCAATGTTGGAGTTCTCTGAGAATACTGTTTTAACACTGGGTGAAAAAGGTGTCATGATTAAGAAAGCAAATGGCGAGCAACATTTCGAACCCGCAATTAAAACAATTACTATGGATACAACAGGTGCTGGAGACTCGTTTTCTGCAGGTTTTCTACATGAGTTCTTTAAGAATTGTGATATTAAGAAAGCGTCAAAACTAGGAGTTAGAACTGCTAGTGCAACAATTAGTAAACTTGGGGCTCGTTCATTTCATCCGAGACAATTGAAAGAGATTGCTACACAATAATTATCATACTTGTAATGTCATAACAGTAGCCTTTTCATCGCAAAGAGATACGAATTCAATTGAGGTTTTTACAATAGCTGGTACTTGGGAGCGTTCTATTGTGGAAAAGCCCATTTTTTTGAAAAAGGGTTCAGCAGAACCTGTTAGTAAATATATTTGTTCAACTCCGATTAATTTCGCATATGCAACTATTGCTAGAGTCAATTGCTTACCGTAGCTTTTACCTTGATGATCAGGATGTATTGCTGCGGATCTAAGCAAAGCATATACCTCATACTTTTCTAAACCCACACAGCCAACGAGTTCTTCTTCTGAATCAGTTTGTCGTATCAAAAGAAGGAAATTATCAATAGTCTCTTCCACCCCTTCAATAGGAAGATTAACAAGTTTTAGTAAAGAGTAAATATCTTCAAGATTAGATGCTTTTGCTCCTTCAATTCTTATGGTTGCTTTTGGCATAGTTTTCCAACAACTTGGTTCTATTAAGGATAATTAATGGTGGACCGGGCGGAATTTGAATCCGCGGCCTCCTGAATGCGAATCAGACGATCTACCAGACTGTTCTACCGGCCCATTTTTGTATCTCTATTTGAAAGAAAGCATTTTTTCTTTTAATGATTTTTGGTATGTTCAACATAAAAAATGTCCTTCTTTAGGGGTCACCAATACTAATAAAAAGTATATCCGATTTATCAGATATGTATTAATTAGCAATTTTACCGAAAAAATCGTATAAAATCCACTGTAATAGAGGGTGCTAAAATGGCAATTAAGGAAGCGAAGAATCTTGAATTATTGCCTCGCTTATCTGCAAATGAGAAGAGAGTTTTTACCGCTCTAACGAAGTATGGGGTTGGTACTGCTCTTGAAATTGCTCAGCGAAGTAGTATTTCGAAAGGTAGGGTTCCTGCAGTGCTTGAAGCTATGGCTCAAAGGGGTTTTGTTATTCCTTTGAAGGCTGACGATGAAGGCAATCGTCGCTATGCTGCAGTTTTTCCCATTACCCGATTCATACAAATTATTGACAGGTTAATTTCATCACTAGAAGCACGTAAGAGTGAATGGGTTTCCACCACTCAAATTGTGTATGATTTCACTGCGAATGCTATCAGGAATGTCCGTGAAGCTAGTATGGATGAACGACAAAAACGTACTGATAGGTCAGAGGAAGACATCAAAGACATGGAAATGGCTATGGATGCTTCTTTCAGTGGTATTCTCGCTTCTGTGGAAATGGATTTGAAGGATTTAGGTAAAATTGCTCAAACTTCTAATGAATTCCTAACAGAATCCTCTATTCGTACAGATGAAACTTGTGCGAACATCAGTCGAACTTTGAAACCTTTGGGGAAAAGCTTCTCTGATGTCTTAGGAAAAGCTCAAGCAAACGTTTTTGATAAATTAGAAGAAACTGTTGATGCTCGTGTAAGTAATGTCATCGACTTTGAAACCAAAGCTCTTGGAGCTTTTGATGAGGTTTTAGATGCTTTCAAGGATTCACAAGATGCTTTTGAAGATATTATCTTTACTGTGTTAGATTCTGGTATTGCAGATTTAGAGAAAGTGACTAGACCAATTAACGAGCAAATCGAGGAAGCAATAAGTTCACTTACTGTTGCAGTTCGAGAAGCCTCAATTTACTTCCAAGCTGAAATATTACGTGTTCTTATTGAACAAAAACGACCAATGATTACTTGCTTGGAGATATTACGACCAAAAACCACGAATATTATTGAGCGTTCTTATGTAACACAGAACGATATTATCAATGAGCAATTCCAAGAAATAGCTGCTAATATGGAAAATCACACATCAATATTTAGTGAAGCACTTGAGCAGTTAGCCAAAGAGTTCAATAATAAAATCACTAACCTCATTGAACAAACAGATGCGGGTTTTGCAGCAGCAAAAGAGGAAATTATTCCCATTGAAACGAATTTCAAGGAAACTTCTCAAGCAAATCTTGAGGAGAAAAGCAAATTATTACACAATACTTCCAACAAGACTAGAGAAGTTCTTAATGAAATGATGGAACAATTCATTCTCATTCTTAACAGATCTGTAGCCCAATATCAAATGGATTTAGGAGATATGGTTGCGAAACTTGAATCAGATTTTCTTAATAATGTAGAAAATCATGGAACAGGAATTCAGAATATAGTGAACTACATTAATGTTGCTTTGGTAACACCAATCCAGACTCTAATGAAAGATCTTGAAAAACTTAATGACCAAATCGAAAAGGAAGAAACAGAATTTTTTGTGAAATTCGAGAAATCATTAACCGAGGATCTCCAACGCATAAGTCAAAACTTTGATAATGAAACAAAGAAGAAAGAAAATTCACTCGAAAAAGATGCAAGTCGAATTATTGATAGATTTGACAAAGAAATAGATAATAATCATGATTTACTGAAAAGCAGACTTAATGCTAGCCAAAAGAAATTGCAATCTGTTTTCAAAGAATTCTCAAATCAACATACAAAAGAACTAAGGAACACTAGAAAAGAAGTCGATAATTTAACTCGAAAGCTTGAGAGGTGGAGAGGTGAAAGCGTAAATGTTCTCACCCAACATGTTAATACAAGAGTAAATGAAAACATGAGTGTTCTCTCAAGAGAAATAAATGAAATTATTGGTAAAATTGAGAATAAAGGTCAAGTTTCAGAAGATGAGCTAATAAGACTCATTAAAGAATCCTATAATGATATTTCTGGTAGTTTCAAGGATTTTGGAAGCAATGTCACAAATCTTCTCAAAGATTCTCTTGACGATGTAGGTACTACTTTGAAAAAAGATAGTTTAACAATTAATAATCGTCTGGTTCATTTTAAGAAAGAACAAGATAAATTGATTGATGAAACAAAAGAACCCTCATTCAAGTTAATTGATGAAATCTCACATGATTACAATGATCTCTATAAGAAATTAGTTAAGAATATTGAACGATTCTTTAATGAAGAATTAGACTCCTTTAAAAAGAGTAGAAGAGATGTTGGAAAATCACTTGAGGACATTCTTAATCGTCGTGGTTCACGAACTTCTAGAGAAATCACTTCTTTGAAGGAAGTTTTTGATAAGACTCGAGAGAACAGTGTCAAAAAGACTCAAAGTAGTTTTGAGGATATTGAGAAATCTGTTGCACGAGAGGCTTCTGAACTTATTGATCAGGAAAGAAACACCAGATCAACTATTATTAATCTCACTGAAAGAATAATTAACGATTTAACAAATAGTGTGAATTCCACAGCTGAAACTCTTCGAACAAGCTTGTGGGAAGGATCTGAATCAATTTTTGGACAAGCTGCAGCGGAAATCAATAAGCAAGAAATCGAACTGAATTCTATTAATGATAAGCAATTAG
>JAGMDP010000128.1 GCA_023128635.1 Candidatus Heimdallarchaeota archaeon
CCAGAGTTATATGATGATCCAAGATTTGGGGACAGAATACTAGTTCAAACAGGTATTACAGTTGAAATTTCAAGTGATACTTCTCAGAATATTTACAATATTTCTCTAAGTGCTTCTGATCCCTATGGCATTGATTCTGTATATCTAACCATATCTGGTGTTAGTTACAATGAAACTTTCCAAATGTCATTTGAATCCGAAATAGGTGACATCTATAAATTCGGATTTTCTTTGGATTTAAACAACCTCACAAATGGTAACTATACCATTGAATTCGTCATTGTTGACAATGCTGGAAATGCAATACAAAGCTCCTATGATATGACCATCCAAACTGCACAAGCAGCACCCACGAATTGGTTCATGGAGCATCTATATGACATAGTGCTTCCAAGTGCTGGAGGTTTATTATTCCTTATCCTCTTCCCAACTATTCTATCTGTAGCTACAAGAAAACGTCGAATGAATAAAGGATGGAAGGAAGCTTTAGAGGCTGTTGCTTTTGTTACGAAAACCGGTTTAACTTTGGCATACGTTCCTTATTCTAAGAATCTTTTTGAAGATGAACAATTATTCGGTGGAGCCCTTACAGGTGTCGTTGGTATACTCGGTGAAATTACTGGTGAACAAGAAGTTCAAATGCAAGTACATGTGCTTGAATTTGGCGATAAGAGATTGATGGTTTGCTCCGGATACTTTGGAAATGCAATTTTGTTAGTAAAAGATGAGAAACCAATACTCGATGACCTTATCAAGAAATTCTTGATGGAATTCGAATTAACATACAAGACACAACTCGTTCAAGAATTAATTGATCTTAATGAATTCTCTGCTGTTCCATTAATGGTAGAAAGTATCTTTGGATTCCGAGAACAATACTTGAAGGATACACTCGAACAATACAAAGAAGAGCACTTAACATTTGAACAACAACAACCTGTCTATGAAGAACAACCACAATACCAAGAAGAACAATACTCACAAGAACAACAACCACCACAACCACAATATCCACAAGACGAATATCAACAGCAAGATGATCAACAACAACCAAACGATCAACAACAGCAACCATATGATCAAGAATACAATCAAGATCAGAACCAAGATCAAGATGAATACTAGTAAAAGAGCAAAATTTCGCTCTTTTGATCTCTTTTTTTTAAAAATTTTTTATGAATTAAAGATTACTTATTGTATATCTGACCATTTATCAGCTATTTCATCAAACCATAAACGTCTAGCACGTTCTATAGCTAAATGCATTTCGTGAACATATCCTTGTTGTCCTTTTTCGATTGCTTTATCAATTTCAGCTGCTATAAATTGCATTGTTTCTATGAAATAATTGATGTCTTTATTAGAACATTCTAATTTCATTAATACTTGTAAATCATTAGCAAGTATATCTACAAGTTGAACAGCTTGTTTCAAATGATACTCAGCTAATAAAATAATAATTTTAGGAGTATTTTCAATGATTTTTAATAATCGATTTTTCGCTTCTCTAGAAATCTGATTAATCAATTCATCAATAGGAGTAATATCTTCAAGTAATTCCTTCCTATCTAAATCTTCTATTATGCTTTCATCGGGTTTTGTGTCTTGTGTCTCTTTTAATTGCTCTGTAATATCAAGCTTTGTGATTTGTTCAACTTTTGAAACATGTCTGCCGAAAAATCTTTCTACAATTCCTTTTGCATTCTGAAATGCAGTGGTATCAATATAGTAGATGTTCTCTAATGCCTTTTTATATTTTCTTTCAAACCTCTTGGTAAAAGCTTTGATCATTTGTTTGTGTTTTGGTTTTAAAACCTTAACAATAACAGCTCCATAACCAAAGTTCCCTGTTGTAAGTAATAGACTTTTATTTGCAATTTGCAAAGTCCTAATAGTCTTTCTGTCTTTTTTACCTGCAAATTCATTCAAAATTTCTTGTATTGCTACAGTAGCTCCACCAATTAATTGGTCTTCTTGAATTTGCAGTGAATCATATTGTAGAGATGTACAAACTAGTCCATTGGATCGAATATACAAGACTACAATAATTTCATCCTGCCAATTTCTATTTAGAATTGGTCTTTGTATAATAATAACAATTGTTATTAATAAGAGGATGAAATCAAATAAACCTATTGAGAAAAATATCAGATTATTTCCTTGGTATAACCAATGAATTTTTTCAGGCGGAAGGATTGATATCTTAAAAGTTATCTCATTTGAATTTCCAGCTTTATCGAATGCTGTTATTGTTATATTAAAATCTCCACTATTTAGTAATCCAATATCTAAATTAATGTAAAATGAATTAGTTTGGTGTCTTGTTACTTGAACTTTCACCATATCCTTTGTTTTTGAGTAGTTAACACCAATCATCGTGAATATTACTTTATCAATGGCATAATTATCACTAACTGTTACAAGAATTGAATGATTATTTTCTGTTGGGTCTTCACCATTTTGTGTTAGCTCTATTATGGTTTCTAATGTATAGCCTTGAGAATTTACTTTAATTATTGGGTATATTTCTGGGGATATAACATCTACTATTATTGTATAATTTTGAGTTCTTTCTATAACAGATGAATCCACAAAACCAATTGAGAGAATGTGTGTTCCTTCTAATATCGTCGTATAGTGAATAGCTGAAACATTAACCTGTTTAGAATAGGGATCTAAGAGCACAAGCGGATAAAAATTGTAGCTAAATATTAGATTGTCATCCATAAGGATATAGTAACTTTTTACACCATTTCTTGGATCTATTATTGAAAAACTAAAATTAAAAACGCCAGTTTTTGTATAATAAATTGTAGAAATATTTGTATGAATTTCTGGACCTAAAATTGCAACTATTATTTGAATCGATGTGTTTGCAAGATTTTTTGCTTTGTCTTGGGCAATTATTGTTAAGGTATAATTCCTATCCTCTAACTTAAAATTGATGAAATGATAATTCCACAAGCATGTACAAATTAGTTGGATTTCATAATCTATTAGAACTTGATAGTGCAAAAGACCTGAACCAAAATCATTCCCAATCCATTGAACAAATAATACTTGATTTGTTACAATAGAGTTATTCTCAGGGATAATTATTGTAATGATTGGATTACTTTGATCTACTAATATCCAAATTATATCAGTATAATTTTCATTAGGATTTATTGATATTCCAAGAATTGTTATATTAAAGAGAGGAAATTCTCCTACTGGAATCACTCCTAAATCAACTATTTGGTTTCTTGTTAAATTATCTAGCGTATAGTTCAATGATCCATCCAAGTATATCTCAAAGTAACTAATGTTTGGCAAATTAGCTATATCCCAAGATAAATCAATATAAGAATTAGAAGAGTAACTTAAATTCTCAATTGGATTTGTAATTATAATTTCAGATATAGATGCATTCTGAATAACAGATATGCTGTCAGTGAAAAACCTATCAATATAATCTAATGCTCTAACGGTTATCGTGGAAGTGGTATCAATTGGAATTATTACTAGAGCATTTTGTATTGATGAATCAGTAATATTTTGATAAGAAATCCCATTTACATAAAGCTGATATTCTTGTATTCCAGTTCCATTGTCTATACTTTCCCATTCCAAAAGGACATAATCAAAACCAGTAGTATAACCATCCATTGGATTTATTATACTAACGTAGGGATCAGAGACATCTAGGATTAAGGATACATATGCCATTTTACTATTTCCTGCCATATCAAATGTTGTTACTAAAACATCATTTCTGCCTTCCTTATCTAGGAGAATTGATGTTGATTCGTCGGTTCCAGAGTACTTTGTAATTTGGTTAATACTTACTTCAGTGTGATGAATACCAGAACCAAAATAATTGTCATTACTATCCCAAATAAGATTCAATATTGTATCAGTTAAGATATCACCTGATTGATGTGAGATAATTGTAACATTCGGTTTAATTGAGTCTTTAGTAATTGTTAGAAAAGCTGATCGACTATTGCCTAAAAGATCAAATGCTTCAATCTCGAATTGATAGGATTTATCTATTACCAAAGAGACTGTTTTATAGAAGCTGTCTGTAGAAGTTAAATATTCTCCATCTTTAATAATATCAAAATGTGATATACCACTAATTGCATCTGTTGCAGTCCAATAGATATCTATTTCAGAAGTTTTTACTTTGGTTCCTGTTAAAGGTGAGGTTATACTTATGAATGGTGCGTTACTATCTTTAGTAATAAAAATCGTGCTTTTTCCACGATTATTTGCCTCATCAACTCCAACAATAGTTATATTGTATATTCCATCACTAAAAGTGGGAATTAAATACCAATTAATTACAGTATTGTTTTGTAGGAGAATGTTATTAGCCCATATTTCATAATGACTAAAATCCCCATTAGGATCGAAATTTTCATAGTAAACAATAATTGATGCGTTATTTACGTAGTAGTTATTTTCGGGACTCAAAATGTGCAATTCAGGCGCAAATGCTGTAAAACCAATATTAATTGAATCAGAGCTATTTTTACCACTCACATCAAATGCAATTACTTCAATCTCATTTTCCTGATTCGTTATAGAAACCAGATATGAATTTTGGCTTCCTGGAATTCGGTTGAAGAAGAAACTGTTAACCATAATATCATAATGATGAATAGCAAAATCATCACTCGCATCCCATACTATTTGTATTGGGGATGATGAAAATGTTGAACCGCTTGTAGGGGATGTAATTGATATTTCGGGAGGATCGGATTTCCCAATTACTTGGATTTGACCAAAATTATCACCAATAATTATTTCTTTTTCTCCATCTTCATCAAAATCAAAAACTGCAATTGCTTCTCTATTGCCAGGACTAGAACCAATGTCACTAGACCACTCCAATATAAATTCATAAGAAGAACCTTGATCTACAATCTCACCTAAAAATAATGTACCATTATTTGCTCCAAAGATTAGTTCATTTTTATTATCATTATCGATATCAGTAATTATTGCTCCCCCAGCTAATGAGGGAGAAAATAATCCATCGTTTACTAATAATTCTAAAGGAGGAGATGGGTCTGTATATGTAAATTGCTCAAACATTTTCAAGTAATCTCTACCAATAATTATAGTCATAATTTCCCCATTGTTAGCAGCTTCTCCAACTAGAATTGTGTGTCCATTATAATCTTCAGTAGTTATTGAGGAACCACCAGGTAAGTCATCATTTATTGAAGGATTGTCTACATATTTGCTAGCAATACGTCTTATTATTTGCAGCCTTGTAATTGGTTCATTAGATTCACTGAATATTTGCGAGAGAATAAGTATCTCATTTAAGCTGTCATTATCTGAATCAGCTATTTCTACTGCATGAATTTTTGTTACATCAACTCCATTAATCTTCGGAGGTTTAATAGGTGAAGCATCATCTTGAGTAAATTCATCTTGAATAGAGTTATAATATAGAACAATGATTTTTCCTTGTTGATCCCCACATACAATTTCATACTCAGAATCATTATCTGGATCGCCAACAGAAATATAACCCATTAAACCGGGAGAATGTATAAAAACATATTTTGATTCCGAAAAATCTTTTGTGACATTATTCCAACCAGAAAATCTTATTAATCGACTATCTTCTCCACAAACATATAGTTCTTCTTCAGTATCTCCATCAAAATCAAAAGCTGCTATTCCTTTTATTTGAAAGAGTTTACTTTGATGACCAGTAGTCCAAGAAGACCAAATTCTAGTCATTTCTCCGTCTACGAAATCATATATAGCTAATAAATATTCATTTTCTGAATCTGTTTCGTTTGAACTTACAACTATTTCTAAGTCTCCATTTCCATCAACATCAATTGTTCCCAAGAACACTCCATGATTTTTACCAATAACATCAGATTTTATATTTGTATTTTCTTCAATCACATAATCAGCATAAAAATCCGGTAAACCAGTATCTTCACCAATATAGATATCTCCAAGGAATCCTGCATTTGTTCGCATTTCTGAAGGAGTAGAACTTACATATGGCCAAGTAATTTCTTCTTCAAAGGAAATATAGCTTTCAAATGCTTCAAATCCAATTCCAGTAATATTTCCAGATGATATTCCTAAAATTGCTAAAGGAATTCTAATCTCATATTGTCGATGATTAGTTTGTTCAAAAAATGATTCTTCGAATGCAGTATTCATTAGTATTTGATACCCAGCTATTGGGTTGCCCGGAGTTTCTGAGTCTATTTCAATCCAAGTTTCTGTTTCATCATTATAACTACTATAGTAAACAACTGCTACCGGATCAGCTATAAACATTACTGCTCTATCATTACTTGTAAAAATCCCATTTTGATCTCTATCTATATAAATTGCTGCACCCCATATTGTCGCTGGAATTTCTGTTTGGAAATTTGTTAAATCTAATCCTATATACAAATTTATGTTATCATTTTGTAATAGCACTTTTGAATCTAGATTTTCATCAAAGTCAAACATACTATAGACAGCTGCTGATGACCATTCAGTATTTAGAGAGCTTGAGTTGAAATGGATCCTACCATCTAGGGTGGGACTTGTATCATTCCAGAGGGAAAAAATTTCTGTTGGTGTTGCATGTTTTGAATGAGCAGAACCATAATTTATTGGTTTATTCTGATTAACAAATAAAACAACAACTAGAAAAGATCCTGTTACAATAAGTGTAAATGAATTTCTCTTAAGATCTCTAAGAGACCTATTAAACACCATTATTTTTCCCTTCGGTCTAAAGGAAAGCACTTTTTATCTAAAAAATACCTCCTAAATACCCCTTGTTTTATAATACAACATTATGTTTTAAAAATTAAATGGTTGGGACAAAATTCATCGAATTTTTGTACTTTTTTAGATTAAATAACATTTTTCTAAATCAAAGATGAAAACAGCAAACTGGATTTTTATAAAAAGGAAATCGAGTTAACTTACAAGATACAATTATCTCAAGAACAAATTGACCTTAATGAGTTCTTAGCTATTCAATTAAAGGTTGAAAGTATCTTTGGATTCCGAGAACAATACTTAAAGGAAACACTTGAACTATACAAAGAAGAACACTTAGCATTTGAACAACAACCAACCTATGAACAACCACAAGACCAAGAAGAACAATACTCACAAGAACAACAGCAAGACCAACAATCACAAGATCAGCAATACTTTCAAGAGCGAAAAGAAGATTATGATGAATATTAGAATAAAAGAAAAAACTAGCTCTTTTTCTTCATTTTTTATGAAGTATTTCTTTATTGTATATCTGACCATTTATCAGCTATTTCATCAAACCAGATTCGACTTGCTCGTTCAACCGCAAGCTGCATCTCATAATTATATCCTTGTAGACCTTTTTCTATGGCATTATCAATTTCTGTTGTTACATGAAGCATTGATTGTATGAAATAATTGAAATCCTTGTTTGTTCGTTCTATTTTCATCAAGAATTGGATATCATTAGCTAGAACATTTGCAAGTTGGTCAGCTTGATCCAATTGATGTTCAACTAATGCAATGATTACTTTAGGAGTGTTTTCAATTACTTTTAATAACCGATTTTTCGCTTCTTTGGAAATATGACTTAATAATTCATCAATAGGAGTAATATCTTCTAACAGTTCTTTTCTATCTATATCTTCTAAGGTTGGTTCCTCTGGTTTTATTTCTTGAATATCTTTAAGTTGCTCAGAAATACCTATTTTTGCTATTTGCTCAACTCTTTTACTATATCTACCAAAAAAGCTTTCCACAAGTTTTTCGGCATCCATAAAATAAGTGGATTCAACATGGTAAACGTTCTTTAATGAATCTTGATATTTCCTTTCAAATCTCTTAGTAAAGGCTTTAATTTGGTTTTTATGTTTTGGTTTTCGAGCTCTAACAATGACTGCTCCATAACCATAATCGCCTGTAGTTAATAAGAGACTCTTAGTGCCAATGTCCAAAGTTCTAAGGGATTTCTTATCTTTTTTACTTGAATATTCATTCAAAATTTCTTGTATAGCAACAGTTGCCCCACCAACTAATTGTTCTTCTTGATTTAGCTCAGGATCATATTGAACAGATGCACAAACTAATCCTGTGTTACGAATATATAGAACAGTGAGGACTTCTTCCTGCCAATTTCTGTTTAATATTGGTCTACGAATCGCAAAAGCAAATGCAATTCCTATAAGAAGTACGTCGAATAATCCAATTGAGAAATATATTAGATTGTTTCCTTGGAATAACCAAGGAATCGCTACAGGTGGTAAGACAGTTATTTTGAGAGTAATCTCTTGTGTATTTCCTGCATTATCATATGCAGTGATAGTTATATTATATTCTCCGGTATTTAATGACCCGATATCCAAAAAAATAACAAATTCATTTGTTTGTTGTCTTGTTTCTTGCACAAGTTCCATTTCTAGTGTTTGTGAATAGTTTTCACCAATTATAATGAATAATACTTTATCAATGAAGAAATTGTCATTTACGGTTACAATAAATGAGTGGTTATTTTGTGTTGGTTGATCAGCATTTTGTGTTAGCTCTACATTTTCGTCTTCTGAATATACTTGTGAGTTTATTACGATAGCATCTAGAATTGTTGGAGATTCATTATCTACAATTATCTTAAAAATCTGAGTACTTTCTCTATTAAATGAATCAACAAGTCCTAGAGTTAGAAAGTGTATTCCCTCTAAAATTGTGTAGTGACTTCTTGTTACATTAATTTGAATTGAATAAGGACTTAGAAGAATAGTTGGATAAAAATTGTAACTATATACCGAGTTGCTATCCATTAATATATGATAGCTGTTAACACCATTTCTCGGATTAGTTATTGAGAAATTAAAATTAAAAACGCCAGTTTTTGAGTAATAGATTGTTGTAAGATTTGTATCGATTTCTGGATTAAGAATAGCGACCACTAATTGAATGGAAATAGTTACATTATTGCCTGCTTTATCTTGAGCAACTATTGTTAAGGTGTAATTTTTCTCTCCGGAAGCAAAGTAGAGATAATAATAATTTCGTAAACTAGTACAGATCATTTGACTTTCATCATCCAACAAAACTTGAAAAGACTCTAATCCTGAACCAAAATCATTTCCAGACCATTGAACATATAATCCTTGACTGATTACAATTGTATTGTTCTCAGGCGTAATTATTGATATGAAGGGTATACTTTGATCAATTATTATCCACTTGGTATCAGTATAGTTTTCATTTGGATTTACAGAAATGGCTACAATTGTAATATTAAATAGTGGGAATTCTCCAATTGGAATTACACCTAAGTCAATTAGTTGATATCTTGTTGTGTTATCATTAATTGTATATTCCAATGTACCGTTCACATATATTTCGAAAGAACTAATGTTAGGCATATTAGCTATGTCCCAGGATAGATCTATTTGTGATGTTGATGAATAACTCTGATAATCAATGGGATCAGTGATTATAACTTCTGGTAAGGATGAATTTTGAGTAACGGTTATGCTATCTACAAAAAACCGATCAATATTATCTAAAACCCAAACAGCAATTGTGGATATTGTATCTAGTGGTATGTAAACAAGAGCATTATGAACAGACGTATCAGTAATGTTCTGATAAGAAACACCATCTAAATACACTTGATATTCTTTAATCCCAGTTCCATTATCGACGCTCTCCCAAGATAACAAAACATAATCAAAACCAGTTGTATATCCATCTTTAGGATTTGTAATATTAATAAACGGATCAGAAACATCTAGAAATAATAAAACATGTTCAGTCTTACTATTACCTGCTCTATCAAATGAAGTTACTAAGACATCGGTTATTCCCTCTTCAGTAAGAGTAATAGATGCTGATTCAGCAGTTCCCGAGTATTTTGTAATCTGATTAATACTTACTTCTGAGTGATGAATACCGGAACCAAAGTAATTATCATTACTTTCCCAATTGAGATCTAAAGTCGATCCCGTTAGAATGTCACCTGTTTGATGAGATAATATAGTCACATTAGGCTCAATTGAATCTTTAGTTATAGTAAGTAATGCTGATCTACTATTTCCTATTAAATCAAATGCTTCAATCTCGAAATGATACGATTTATCCACTTCTAAGGAGACTGATTCATGGAAACTAATTGTAGAAGTCAGATATGCGCCATCTTTATTTATGTCAAAATGTGAAATACCACTTATTGCATCTGAAGCAGTCCAATAAATATCTAATTCAGAAGTCTTAGTATAAGTACCAGTTATAGGCGAGGTTATACTAATGAATGGAGCACTACTATCTTTCGTAATAAAAATGGTGCTTTTACCTCGATTCTTTGCGTCATCAACACCAACAATGGTTATGTTGTATAAACCATCGCTAAATGTAGGTACTAGAACCCACTCAATTGCAGTATTATTTAGCATTAGAATACTATTAACCCAAACTTCATAATAATCAAAATCCCCATTGGGATCTATGTTTTCGTAGTAGACAATAATTGATGCATTACTTACATAGTAGTTGTTTTCAGGACTAAGAATATGCACTTCTGGTGCAGAAGCAGTAAATCCGATATTAATTGAATCAGAGCTGTTTTTTCCACTTACATCAAAAGCAATAATTTCAATATGGTTATCTAGACTTGCAATAGATACAAGAAGTGAATCTTGACTCCCTGGAATTCGATTGAACAGTACGCTTTCAACCATAATATCATAATGATGAATAGCAAAATCATCACTTGCATCCCAAGTAACTAATACTGGTGAAGACGAGAAAGTTGAACCACTTGTTGGTGATGTGATTGATATTTCAGGAGGATCAGATTTCCCTATTACTTGGATCTGACCAAAATTATCTCCAACGATAATTTCATTTTCTCCATCTGCATCGAAATCAAAAACTGTTATTGCTTCTCTGTTACCCGGACTAGAACCTATATCACTTGACCATTCAAGTACAAACTCATAGGATGAACCTAAATCTACAACTTCTCCAATATATAAAGTTCCGTTGTTAGCACCAAAGATTAACTCATTCCTAGTATCATTATCTATATCAGCTATTATTGCTCCACCAGCTAAGGAAGGACTGTATGAACCATCATTTACTAATAATTCCAAAGGTGGAGCTGGATCTTGATAAGAATATTGTTCAAACATTTTCAAATAATCCCTACCAACAATAATAGTCATTATTTCTCCATTGTTAGCTACTTCACCCACAATAATTGTGTGACCATTATAATCTTCAGTTGTTACTGAGGAAGCATCAGGCAAATCATCCAAATTGTTGCCTAAATATTTTTTTGCAGCACTATACCTAATTATTTGCAGGTAAGTTAGTGGTTCTTCCAGTTCATTATATGGTTGAGATAAAAATATGATTTCATCAAAAGTGTCACTATCCGTGTCTGCTACTTCTACTGCATGAATTTTGATTACTTTTTCACCCAAGATGTCTGATGGATCATAAGGAGAATCGTCATCATTATCAAATTCATCCTTTCCTGAATCATAATTTAAAATTAAAAGCTGCCCTTTTTGATCACTACACACAATTTCTGCTTCGGAGTCATAGTCAGGATCACCTATTGCAATATAACCCGTTAATCCGGGGGAATGTATATAAACATATTTTGATTCATCAAAATCTTTGGTTACATCATTCCAATCGGAAAATCTCAATAATCGACTATCTTCCCCACAAACATATAGTTCATCTTTGCCATCGCCAATAAAATCATGTGCAGCCATTCCTTTTATTTGAAAGATTTTGCTTTGATGTGCAGTAGTCCATGATGACCATATTCTTGTCATTGCTCCACCTACAAAATCATAGATAGCTAGTAAATAATTTGAATCACTGTCTGTTTCATTTGAACTTACAATTATTTCTAGATCCCCATCGCTATCAACATCTATTGTTCCTAAGAAAACTCCTTTATTTATCCCTATTACATCTGATTTTATGTTAGTGTTTTCTTCTATTACATAATCAGCATAAAAATTGGGTACTCCAGTATCTTTTCCTAGACAAATATCACCAAGATATTTTGCATCTATCCTCATTTCTGAAGATGTTGAACTCACATATGGCCAAGTAATTTCCTCATCAAAAGAATCATAGCTTTCAAACGCTTCAAACCCGATTCCGGTAATATTTCCAGTTGAAATCCCTAAGATTGCTAAGGGGATTCTGATTTCATATTGCCGATGGTTATTAGACTCAAAATAAGAGGAATCGAATGCGGTATTCATTAAGATTTGTGATGCAGGCAGTGGTACGCCGGGGGTATTTGATTCAATCTCAATCCAAGTTTTTGTTGCATCACTAAAACTACTGTAATAAACAATTGCTCCGGGATCAGCTTTCAGTATTATTGCTCTATCATTATTTGTAAAGACACCATTTTGATCTCTGTCGATGTATACTGCTGCTCCCCAAATGGTAACAGGTGTTTCTGTTTGAAAATTCACTAAATCTAAACCAATGTATAAATTAGTGTTATCGTTTTGCAGGAGGATTTTTGAATCGAAATTTTCATCATAATCAAACATGCTATAGACTGCAGCAGCTGACCATTCAGTTGCCAAGGAGTTTGAATTGAAATAGATAGTACCATCTAAAGTTGGACTGGTATCATTCCATAAAGAAAAAATCTCAGTTGGTGTGGCAAGACTCGAATGTGCAGAGCTATAATTTAACGGATAATTATGATTTATAATGAAAGTTACCGCTAAAACTATTGCTAGCAAAACAAAGGTAGGGATTCGTTTCTTACTAAACAAAAATGATTTTTTAAACACCATTATTTTTCCCTTCGGCTCAAAGAAAAGTTCTTTTCTTTGAAATACCTCTTAATTTTCTGCTAGTTTGGTACTTTATAACAAAGGTGTCTTAAAAACCAAATGGTTATGACAAAATTCAAAAATTATTACAGAAAAAATAAAGAATCATTCGTTTTTTCCTTCTAGAATGTCCATCAGTTTGCCTTAAGAAAAAGAATATTATCTGATAAGCAATAAATTGTTGTTATTGATAAGAAAAGTAGATGTATGAGTAGTTTGGGAGCTTATTTAATGCCGCGAGAATTGAAGCAGCTAAAGAAGAATTTTCCTCAATTGCCTAAAAGTGAAATTTTCCAAGCTATTCGTATTATTCGTAATAGTATAGATTTGAAGAATGATGAGAAAGAAACTGCTGAGTTTGCAGAAACACTTTTTCTTTTATTAGGACATTTTAATGAAACGGATGATTATAACAGTGAAAGAATCATTCTTAATCAATTAGTTGAAGTAGCTTGGTGGGCTCAAGATGAATTAATAATAATTGATTTTCTTGCACAGGGAATATCTAAAGTTCTTCTTGACAGTTATTCTACTCGAGGGGAAGATAGAACTAATCTTTTCAGTGATTTTGTAGACATTATAGCAAGATTTCCTGAGAATCGCAAAATTTATTCAGCAATATCTACTGCAGCTATTGAATTAATTAAATGGGGTACCGATAAAGAAATCATCAAGATTCTTGAAATCATGAATCAAAAATCAGCTGTTTTCCCGCTAGTAGAATCCATACAAATTCTTGATGCTAAGGTTTTCATGAGTATCCTCTTTTATCTCGAAGAACAAAATTGTAAAACTATTAAATTTATTTACAATCAATTCAGTAGCTTTGCTATCAGCAATTTTGAAGAAGAACAGAATGGTGATACAGTAAGAATTTCAACTGTTCTACTCGGTGAAGAAATTAATGAGATTTTGCAAGAAGGAGCAATTAATGCAATCATTAACATGGCTCGAGTTAATAGTAAAAATGAATGTGAAGAATGTTTACTCGGAATTAGAAGAGTAATTCAAGATTCAGAATATCTTCTCCGAAAAGATGGAAAAGAATTTTTCCGAGATATTTATCGGTTAAGTTATACTTTAGATCAATACAAATTGTGGGAGCATTTCCTTGATTTACAATTAATTAAGGATCTTAAATTAGAGAGAGATAATGATGAAAAGTATCATATGGCTGTGAAAAAGCTCTTTACCATCCAAAAAACAATGCGGATAGAAGAATATGATTCATTGAAAAGTGGGAGAAGAGGATTAAAACTAGCTTATGATTTAGAAGATCTAAATGATCTTGAATTGATAATAACTGAAATTGCAAAGCAAAAGAGTCCTGAATTACAACCTGTAAGTTTAGTAGCAGAAATTGATGCAGTTATCGATGATGATGAGCAATTGAAAGAACATCTACGAGAAATTGGGGAGATCCCACAGGACAGACAAAGTTTAGATGAAATACAAGACCAAATTACGAAAAGTGATGATGTGACTGTACCTGCAACTAAAGAAAATAAAATTGAAGAGCAAATTGAATTCTTAAGACAACTCGAAATGAAAAATAATAGATATTTAATGAATCAGATGGTGCATGCGAAAGGTTTGATACTTGCAGTTGGAATGTTTGGTTTCTACAGTCCTACACTAAATATTACCCCCGAAGAAATTCTCTCTCATTTTGAAAGCATATGCGAACAGATGATGATAATAGAATTAATTGAACCATTAGTTAGAGCAGTAACACTACGAGCTGCGCGTTTTGATCATCATGCAGTAAATATTTTACTGGAATTGCTTAATAGTAAAGGACATAAATTCCTAACAAAGCACTATAAGTTATACAATTTTGTTGATAATCTAGTGAGATTAATTAGTTATTTAGGAAGAATAGGAAAGAAAGAAGTATTAATCAAAATAAAAAGTGAATTAGAAGAAGCAAATCGTATAAGTTTAAATGATGAAACAATTCCACTTAAAATTGCCAGAGCAATAAATGAAGCTATTCTTTCCTACTCTGCTGAAGATGAGCTGCAAAAAATTGAACTTTTAGAATTGGTTAGAGAATTAGCAAAAAGGCATTCCTATAACTCAGATCTGCAAGTGAAATATGTTAAAGGGCTCAATTTTTTGATTCTTGATTCAGGATTCTCAGATATAAAACTAACAGTAAAACTTGTAGATGAACTCATTGATTTTGCCAGATCGTATCGTAATAATCAGCAAATAGAAGAAAAAGCAGCTCTTGGAATTTTGTGGGGATTGGCATTATCTAAGATAAACAATCAGACTAACAAGCTGGATTCCTTTAAAAAAGAAATCGATTTCATAGCATCAAATTATCCTGAAAGTAGTTATCTCAGAAAAATACAAGCACTAACAGATGTTACCCTAAACTAATTAGGGCTTAATCTATATTAACATAAAGATATTTTTTTCTTACGATAATTTTATCAGCTTTTAGCTAGATAGTTATCTAACTAAACCGTCTTTTGTAAATTCTTGAATAAACTTATTAATAGCATGGAATTATTTTACGCGATGGTATGATTGTAAATTTTTTGTGATTTATACAGATCGCAAAAAAAACAAAGATTCATTTATCCCTAAATGAACTAACAGTCCATCATAATAGCGATTACATCTATTTATAGGAGTAGAGTATCTCTACTAGTATAGTAAAATAAAAAAAAAGAGCAGGAGAATAGTTATATGATTAATCCGCATGGTGGCAAGTTAATAGATAGAGTCGTTTCAGAGAAGAAACGTGAAAAAATCCTCGGAGAGCATAAAGAATTACCTCAACTAAAGATTTCTAACGAAACAATTGAGGATATAAGCAATATTTCTCATGGAGTGTTCAGTCCCCTCAAAGGTTTCATGGGTGAAGAAGATGTTGAGTCAATAATCAAAAATGATCGACTCGCTAATAATCTTCCTTGGACAATTCCAATTACATTAGATGTTTCTAAGAAAGTTGCAGAACAATACTCCGAAGGAGAAGAAATAGCAGTAATTAATGGTGAACAGGAAATAATTGCTATTCTACATCTTGAGGAGAAATTTCCATACAAGAAAAAAGAAGTAGCTGAAAGCGTTTTTCAAACGCTAGATATGGAACATCCCGGCGTAACTAATGTTATGAATTCACAAGATATCCTGTTATCAGGAGAAGTGGATCTCATAAACACTGATATTAAACAATTTAAGGAATACACATTCTATCCCAAGGAAACACGAAAAATATTCCAAGAGAAGAATTGGAAAACTGTAGTGGGATTCCAAACAAGAAATGTTCCACATTTAGGACATGAGTATGTACAAAAAGCAGCGTTAACTTTAGTAGATGGATTATTTGTTAACCCAATCATAGGAAAGAAGAAGAAAGATGATTTCTTGGATCCGGTGATTTTAGGAGCTTATAATATTTTATTGGAAAATTATTATCCAAAAGAAAAAGCCACAATGGGCATTTTAAGAACAAGGATGCGCTATGGTGGACCTAAAGAAGCAATCTTTCATTCTATTATGCGTAAGAATTTTGGTTGCAGTCATTTTATTGTTGGAAGAGATCATGCTGGTGTTGGCGATTATTACGGACCTTTCGATGCCCATGGCATCTTTGAGAAATTCGATGATTTAGAAATCCAACCCATTTGTTTCAGATCTTTTTACATTTGCGATAAATGTACTGGTGTTGTCTCTGATAATGTCTGCCCTCACGATGGTTCTGAGTATCAGAAATTTATCAGTGGTAAGAAAATACGCACTATGATCATGAATAAAGAATTAAATGATTTAGGAGAATACATGCGGCCAGAGGTTGCTAAGTATTTGATTGACCAAAAAGATTTGTTTGTTAAATAATTAAAGATGTGATTAGATATGAATGACCCCGGTTTTGTTGTATGGTTTACAGGTTTATCTGGCTCAGGAAAAACAACTTTAGCAGTTGAATTAGAGAAAAAATTGTTGAAACGTAATTTACGCGTTCAAAGACTTGATGGCGACATTGTAAGAAAATCTCTCACAAAAGACTTAGGTTTTTCAGAAGAAGATCGTAAGTTGAACATAGAACGAATTACATTTGTCACACGTTTACTAGCTAAACATGGAGTTGCCACTTTAGTCTCTTTCATTTCACCTTATATCTCAGTTAGAGATAATGCAAGAAAAGAAGTAAACGAAGAAAAAGCAAAATTCGTTGAAGTCTTTGTGAAAGCCTCAGTAGAGGAATGTGCAAAAAGGGATGTCAAGGGTTTATACGAAAAAGCATTTGCAGGTGAAATCGAGAACTTTACTGGAGTAAGTCATCCCTATGAAGAACCTCCTAATTCTGAAATGATTTGCTTTACTGAAAATGAAACTGTTGAAGAAAGTGTTCAAATTTTATTACAATATCTTGAGAAAGAGAAAATAATTCCAAAAGCTTAATCTTAATCCATTTTCTCTTTTTATTATCTTTTTTTTAGTAAAATTTAATAGATTCCTCGTTCTTTTTTGTATAAATGGTTTGGCATAAACCGTTGGCAAATAATTGTCCTATACAATTTTCGTTAACATCGCAGTAAGATTAATAATAGCTCAATATTAGAAAAACATGTTTGGCAGAATATTACCTATTTCAGGTGGACTCTATGGGCAAAAAACAGGAGAAAAAACAAAAACCAAAGAAAGATAGAACACATCTAATTGTGAAAGAAGAACCACTAGCAGGTATGTCTTCAATCAACATCTGGCGATTATTGTTCCAGAATAAATTTAGGATTCATCCCAAATACTGTTTGCGTTTCTGGTATGCAATATTTCTTAGTTCGGCAATGACTCCGTTAAGAGTTCTTGAGGCGTTGAGATTCAAAAGAAAGATTAAGAAAACAAAAATTACAACAGATCCTATATTCGTTATTGGTCATTATCGTACAGGAACAACTTTTCTAATGACTACTTTAGCATTAGATAAGAGTAAAGGTTATGTTTCTAATTTGGAAGGCTATGCCCCTCATTATTTCTTAGGAGCTGAAAAAATAATTACCAAAGTTCTTGATGCATCTTTGCCAGCTACACGACCAATGGATAATGTTCCAATGGGTTCTTCCGAACCTACAGAGGAAGAATATTCTATTGGTGCAAGGCACAAATACGGTTATTATAATGGCTTCATTTTTCCAAAGAATTTCAAATTGTACTCCAAGTATAATTCATTCGATCAATGTCCAGAGAAAGATGCAAAGAAATGGCAGAAAGAATATTGGTTTTTCCTTCGAAAAATGACTCTAAAGTACAAAGGAAAACAGCTCATACTCAAAAATCCCGCAAATACTTACCGATTGAAATATTTGCTCAAAATGTTCCCAAATGCGAAATTCGTTCATATGTATAGGGATCCCTACTTAATGTATGCTTCTTCTGTAAGATTTTTCAGAGAAGTCTTTGCCATTTATGCACTTCAAACTTGGAAGGATGAAGATTTACAGCAAGGAATCCTTGACAATGTCAAAGAAATGTATGAAAAATTAGCAACGGATAGAGCTCTTATTCCAAAAGAGAACATCATTGATATCAAATATGAGAATCTAATCAAAGACCCAATGAAGCAATTCGAGAGAATTTACAAAGAACTAAAAATTGACGGCTGGGATGATGCCAAAAAGGATTTCAAAGCATACACTGATTCTCAAAAATCATACAAGCCAAATAAATGGACTATGTCAGATGACTATATCATTAAAGTCAATAAGCACTGGGATTTCATAAGAGAGCAACATGGCTACGAAAAATTAGAACCAAAAAAGAAGAAATAAAAAAGTGAAAGGAATTATTTCTTTTTTAATTCCTTAATTTTTTCACTCATCTTTTTCTTATAATCAGTTTTTATTTTCTCGATTTTCTCTGCTTCTTTTTGTTTGTCTTTATGCTTCTTGGGTTGACAGTATTTGTCAAACCAATCAACAATGCGTTGTAAGCGATCCAATCGTCTATTAGGTTGACCTGATCTAGAGAGCTCATGTCCTTCCCCAGGATAGCGAACGAGTTCTAAATCGAGTTTAGGATTCACTCGTTTTACGGCAGTGTAAAGCATTTCAGCATCTGGAATGGGGGCTCTATAATCAGTTTCGCTGTGGATGATGCAAAGTGGTGTTTTAATGTTCTTAGCATATGCTGCTGGTGATCGTTCCCAGAGGAATGTAGAATCCTCGATGGGAGTAGTACCGAATTCATCATCAATAAGAACTCGTGCCCAATCGGTTGTTGCCCAAAAACTAGAAATGAAATACACTCCTCTTTGGGACACTGCTGCTGCAAATCGGTTATCGTGACCAACAATCCAAGCTGTTAAGAACCCACCATAAGATCCACCGGTAAGACCCATTCGTTTCTCATCAATATACCCTCTTTTTACAATCTGGTCTACACCAAGTAATATATCTTGAGAGTCATCGTCGCCCCATGCTTTCTCTGCTGCTTTATAGAACTCCTGACCATAACCATCGCTACCTCGAGGATTACAATAAAAGACGACATAGCCTTCAGCAGCAAGAAGTTGGAATTCATGAAACATAGGAATGCTTTGGTGGCTACTCCACTGCACATGTGGTCCCCCATGCATATTCAAAGCAAGTGGGTATTTCTTTTCTGGATCAAAATCTGGTGGTTTTAATACCCATCCTTGTATTTTGAAATCATTATTGTTTCCTTCATACCAGATTTCTTCAGTTTCTCCTAATTTCTTACCTTCAAGGTGTTTTTTGTTTGGTGCATGTATTAGCTTTTCTTTCTTTGTTGCTAAATTGTAAGAATAAAGTTGTGAAGGATCGTTAACATAAAATGCAGGATATGCTAACCAGGAATTATCGTCTGAGATATCAAACCCATAGATTAGCTTGTTTCCTTCAACTATCATCTCGAATTTTTCTGTAGCAATTTGGTATCTGCAAATTATTGATACTCCTTTCTTAAAAATAATAAAGTATAGAAACTTGCTGTCTTTAGTCCATTTTGGTGATACGACACTGTTATCTATATCTTTGGTTATTATTTTACTCTTTTTTGTTTCTAGATCATATAGACAAAAGTTAGATTGACCTAGCGAACCCAATTTTTCGTTGCCAATTTCTGCAACTAAATGTTTTCCATCAGGGGATAGTTTGATGTTTGCACCCCAGGCATAATGATCTTTTACAATTGGTTCAACTTTACCATCTGGAGTAATCTTCAGGAATTCATATATTCTGGATTCATCTCCGGTTCCAGGTTTTTGTCTAGCACTAATTACGTAAGAACAATCTGGTCCTAGTTCAATTATTTCATAATCATCATCTACGCTATTTGTCCAGCGAGTTACTTCTTTGGTTTCAAGATCAATAATGTGGATTTGTCCTTTACTGTCATCTAAGTATGAAGTGCCAGTTCGATAAACCTCTCGAGTAACAACTCGGGGTTCTATTTTCTTTTCTTCATCTTTCTTTTTACTCATTTGAAGTAAAGCAACGTCTTCAGGTTCCATGAGTTTCATTTCTTCGGGTGTTGGAGCAGTTAGTTCTTTCTTGTTCAGTCTTGAGATGAAAACTATCGTTTTTCCATCTTTGCTCCATTCAAAAGTAGTCACTCCATTAGGCATTTTCGTTAATTGAATTGCTTCTCCACCATCAAAAGGCATAAGATAAATTTGAGGTTTTGGTGGTTCGCTTGGTTTTCCAGCAGCTGGTTTCTTCAAAACAGTTCGCACGGAAACAAAAGCCAAAGTTTTACCATCTGGAGACCATTTCATACTAAAGTCGCTAGGTAATCCCTGAGAAAATTGCTGAGGTTGGTCTCTGAAACGCCAGATAGAATTCCTATAACCATTATCATCCCTAATTGCCTGATTAATAACATAGTAAACTTCATCAGAATTAGGTCTAATCTTTGTATCAACAATTTGTTTTAGCTGATATAAATCATCTAAACAAATTTTTTGCTTTTCTTCAGATTTTTCTTTTTTGGACATAATTAGTAATTCAAACATCTGAATTAATAAATCTAGTTTTGTTTCTTTTTGATGCTAGCTATAAAAAATGAATTTTATATAAAAGAAAATTCACTTCTTCTTGGAAGAAGCTTTAATCATTGCGTCTACACTAGCATATCCGAATTTTGGTGCGAGTTTATCAAGAGAATTTGTTGCAGCCTCTCTAACCAACAAGCTTTTGTCTCCAGCTTTTGCTTTGTTTAATTCGAGAATAGCAATAGTTACATTATCTCCCATACCTTGTAGAACAATGGCTGAGCGTTCACGAACCTTTTCACTAGGGTCTTCTCTTAAAGCTTTAACTAAAGCTGGAACAGCTTCTTTTGCTTGTTGTCCGATCCACTGAAGAGAAATAGCTGCTTCAACACGAACATTCTCACTTTTGTCCTCTAATAAGGCCTTGATTAATTCAGGGACAGCTTCGTCAGAAGCTTGAGTGCCAATCCAACCCAAGTCACGGGCGGCTTCAATCCGAGATGACTCACCCCACCCTTCTCTTAGCTGCCAAATCATCTTATCTAGCTTTTTCTTGTCTGGTCCGCTCATAGTGGTAAATCCTATTCTTTTATTAAGGAAACATTTTAACAATTAATAAACAATAAAATATTGTTAGCATTCGTAGTAAATAAATTGCATTGTTCGGTATAAAGAAAAAGCATATGCTATTATATAAATTGCACTGTTGTAACTAGATTTTACATTAAAATCTAGAAGAAATAGTAATTTATTGTAAAAATAGAAACTCGGATTGAGATAAAAATGACTTTAAAACCAAAAAAACAGCTGACGATTTCTATTTTTCTTTTTATTTTATTATTATCTAATTTTATTTTTATTTCACAACTCGATTTTCTTCTCTTGAAAGCTCAAACATACAACGAACCAATAGAACCTACTGTTAATTTTGCACCAGTCAAGTCATCAGATTATTTGCTTGGTGTCACTTATACTTGGTTAGAAGATATCAAAGTTGTAGGATCTGCTGTTGTCAGTGATTCCCTTGGGAACAGTTATATCACTGGTACAATTAATACGGACATTTTAACAACTACAGATATTTTTATTGGTAAAACAAATTCTTCAGGAGAAATTGTGTGGTTAAAGAAATGGGATTTCCAGGAGAAAGATATTGCTAATGATATAGTTCTTGATGAACCCAGAAATCAGCTCTTTGTTATTGGTGAAACCTTGGTTAATACTTCTTTTGGATATTCTGATGTGCTAGTGGTTTGTTTCGATTCCATTACTGGTGAAGAGATTTGGAATGCAACTTATGGCGAACTTGCACACTCTGAAGAGGGAAATTCAGCCATTTATTACTCGAGTAAAATATACATTACTGGCACTCAAACAACATATTTTCATTTGTATTCCTCCCCAAATATTTTTTCAGCATGCATTGATAGCCTCAACAGCTCTCTCCTTTGGATGCAAAATAATACTAGCTCGTCATATGACATTTCTCCATCAATTGTTCTTAGTGAAAACCTAGGAGAGCTCTTTTTAGTCTTTAATCGTTACAAAAAACTATCAGACTATCAACATTATCGTTTTCATTTAAGCAAACTATTATTGAATGGGAGTTTGGTTTGGGAATCAGTTTATGGAATAGATGATAGCATCAAGATCAATGATGCCGATTTTTCAGAATCTACGGATATGATAAAATTAACTGGTTATTGTAATGAAGATGAAAATCCTGAATCCAAAGATGCAATTTTACTCTCACTTGATACTTCTGGAAACTTGCTACAGGAAATAAAATTAGGCAGCGAAGGTTTTGATGAGGTTGCTCTTACAGTATCTACTGCAAACAATTCCTTATTCATTGGTGGCTACGGAGATAGTGAAGTGAAACGCAATCAGGCATGCTTCTTATCAAAAATTAGTTTGGCCGGGGATGTTTTTTGGTTTGAAAAAATAAATAAATACGCAATTAGCTCAATTAATGGTTTGTCTGTCGATTCACAAGACAGACTCATTGTAGTTGGTTCATGTAAGTTTGATTATGATTACCTTTTTGAAAGATTACTTTTAGCGATTACAAAAGATTCGGACAGCGATGGGCTAAGTGACCATTTTGAAAGTGAAATTGGAACAGATCCTGAGAACCCTGATTCCGACGGAGACGGTTACACAGACGGGGAAGAATATCTTAGCTATACAGATCCCTTGAAATCTAGAAGTAATCCAAAAAATAGACGAATATTGAGGAATTTTGCCATTTCATTATTCACATTGTTATTAGTATTTTTTTCAATAATTCAATTCAGCATTAATACGTTTTCACAAAAAACGCAACCAGGTGATACAACGCCTATTGCTAATTTATTTGAGAAAATTAGAACTAAACTAAAGATTAGAAAAGTTCGGAACAATAGATAGAATGAATTCATTTCTTTTCTAAAGATTTAAGAATCTACGCCAATCAAATGAAAATCGTTCATTATAAACATATTAAATTGTCTCGAGGTTAATTCATGCCAACTTGTCATAGCTGCGGTTCAATTGTTGAAGAAGGAAAAAAATCATGTCCATTTTGTGGAACTAAAATTAGATCCGATATTTCCATCGTTCAACCTTCTGAAATCGATGAAGAAACAATTGAAATTATCATTAAACAAAAAGCAGTTCCTTTAATCGGTGAAGAGCAAGATGGTGATACTATAGTTCTTCACACTCCTAATATTGAAGAAATGGAATCTTTTGAGGATGATGAAGAGCAGATTATAACTCAAACCTTAGACATTGTTCCAGAAAGAAACTACATTTATTGGTTTTTCTTAGGAATTATTAGTGCTGGCATAATTTTTCTCATTTACTTATTCTTGAATATTCAAGATCTCGAGAAGCATTCAGAATATCCAAAAGATCCTCGAGCAGATGCTATCAAAGTTAATTCTTCTCAAACATTGCTGTTCTTTCTCATAGCTGTGTGTTTTGGTTTTATACCTGTTTTGTGGTGGATTTACTATAAAAAGTATTCAAGTCTTTATTATCACCTTAGAAATCAGAGAAATAGTTTTGCACCCTTCAAAATTCCTCATCCAATTTACTATATGCTCCCCTTGATTTGTTCACATTTACTAGCAATAGTTCCATCAATTATTGGATGGGCTTTACAAGTGAATGTACGAAATATAATGCCAACTCTCTTTTGGGGATTATTTGGTGGAATATTAGTTCTCTCATTAATACCCATTGTTTTGGATTATCTCTGGCAGAGAGCATTCAATGCTCATATAAAAACAACCATGGCAAAATTACAAATCATGGGCAAGATTCGAGCCAAAGACACAGAAAACAAGATGTAGTTTTAACGTGCTTTTATAGTGAAAACTCAATAATATACTATGCAGTTCATAGACTCACGCAATTGTTGCTGGAATTGCGAGTATTTACGAGTAGATAATTTTTGCTTGGCAAAAGGAAAATACATCCTTTCAAAGAACACAAACAAAACCAGAGATTGTTCACTTTTTAGTTGTAAAAATCTTCAGCTAAGTAATGATATTAAGGAAATTAAAACTGCAAGTGGTAGAGAAATCAAAGAAATCCTTCTTGAAGTTCAAAATGAATCAGCCACTAATTCTATGAGACAAGAATCAGCTGAAAAGAAGTGAGATATACAAAAATTCCTGAAAAAACAAAAACATTTTCCGAGCTGTCAAATTCCCATAATTCGAATATTATTTTGTAACCATTTGCTTCGTACCCTAGATGTGTGAGAATTGTTGAATTGAAGTTAAATGTCGTTTCAGTTTGTGTATTTGGCCCCCACTGTTCTTCTCTATTCAGAACTTTGCTTTTCCAATGTTCTTCATGGAAATAAGTAGAGGTGTTTGATCCAAAGGTATTCTCATCTATTATTAGAGAATACAATCCAATTTTTAATCGAACTTCAAAGAATTTAGCTATTCGATATTGATTTTTTACCATGAAGAATAATGTTATGTTTTCTGATAATCCTTCAGTTTGATTATAAATAACACTCGTTGGATAATTATCGGTTTCATATAGCTCATCAGTTTCGTTATAGGTTAGGACACTTAGTTCTCCGTAACCGCTTCCACCAAGTGGAGGTGTGAAAATCATTATTGTGGTGACAATGATGCCAATTAAAGTTAAGACCATTACGATTTGAGCAACAAGCCTGAAATTGACTTCTCTTTTTGCTCTTGGTTGATCTTTACTTGAATTCATTTTTTCACCACATTATTCATCCTCTATGTATATGATCTCCAAGTCTTTGAATTCATCATCACGTCTATTCTTGTACCAATCTCTAATATTTCTTCCAAAGAAGACAATTATTGCTGCTACGAGAATTATATTGAATGGAATTAGAATGTAAGGGAACAATCTTCCGGTCTTTAAATCAGTAATTAGTTCTGTTGTCTCTGTTATAACTTCTTGTGCTTTAGCATATGCCTCATCATAAAGTCCATTGTTATAATCTTGAATTGCAGTATTTATTTTAGTAATTTGTTGAGTGATATTAATTCCTTCTCTACTTGCTTCTTCTATTTTGGAGAAGGCAGTTGTGATTGCATCATAAGCTTCTGTTTTTGTTGCTCCTGATATAAAATTTGGTTTATTAAATACAG
>JAGMDP010000129.1 GCA_023128635.1 Candidatus Heimdallarchaeota archaeon
TTTACCAATCATCATTGCTAAAGTGACATCTAAATCCATTGGATAACCAATGCTTTCAACAGAGCGGATAAAACCTACACCATACTTAGCTAATTGATCATAGGCATTTATTATACTTTTCAATAATGTGATAGAGGAAATTAACGAAGTAAAATAATCCAATCCTAAATAGAAAGCTTGACTTGTAAGTAGTCCTGTTTCTTCATTAAATCCATGACTTTCACGGACTTTTTTTGGGAATTTCTCCATCATTTTACTATTGACAAGTAATGAATGACCATCATAACAAATTACAGCCATTGGTTTTTCAGAATAATAAGAATCTAATTCTACTTTTGTTGGAAATCTTTTTTCTTCTAAACTATGAGGTGAAGCACCATAACCAACAAGACCCTTTCCAATTTTTCCTTTTCTTTCCTTCACAAAGGTTTTGATTATTTCGTCAAATTCAAAGAAGTTCCGAGCAGTTCGAAAATCGAAATACTCCATAGCAATTAATGCCCAATTTGTATAGTGAATATGACCATCACCAAAAGATGGAACTAATGCTCTATCTCCTAGTGTAGTTATGTTTTTACAATCAGCATATTTCTGTGGTAGTTCATTACCAACAAAGACTATTTTTCCTTTCTCTTCTACTAAATATTGAAATACATTATTATCAGCATCACATGTGATTATAGTACCTTGAAAAATTTGCATATTTCTTGTTAAGTATAACCGAAATTAAAAATATGTTTCTAAACAACCTAAAGATAAAACTCTCCTACAGCTGTTTTTTTCACTTTGCCTGAAACTAAAACATTGGTTATATCATCTTCAGTATATAGATTCCTAACAATTAATTGACTTGGTCTATTAATTTCATAACCTTGTTCTATCTTTATGTCAGTTGATTGAGTATGATTTGTTAGTACATTCCAATGCTCTAGATATGCTCCCATTGGTCCTGCGGCACTACCAGTTGCTGGATCTTCAAGAACACCTGCAGAAGGTGCGAACATACGTGAATGAATACTAGAATCTTTATGAATCGTTTCAGTTGTAAAAACGAGTAGATTCGGAGTTATGAAATCATTTAGTGTCTCAAGTTGTAATTGTGGGTTTAAACTAATCTTTTGAATGATTTCCAGAGATTTAATAGGAACAATCAAGAATGGAAAACCCGTTGAGACCGCTTGCATAGGATAATCATCTAGGATATCATTTGGCTTTAATCCGATTATTTTAGCTAAGGATTCTTTATCATCATATTTAGCCATAAATTTTGGTTTTGGTTGATACATACCAATAGATTGATCTTCGAAAAACTCTACCTCTATTGGTCCGATACCTAGTTCCATTATTGTCTTTTTTATCTCACGAGAAATGAGGTCTCGTTTTTTTAAGACAAATGCCGTCCCAAGAGTGGGATGTCCTGCAAACTTTAGTTCTTTGCCCGGAGTAAATATCCTTACTTTTACAGAACAAGAATCAATCTCAGGTTTGTATATAAAAGTGGTTTCGGAGAAATTCAGCTCTAATGCAATACCTTGTAGTTCCTCATCGGTTATACTTAGATTAGCATCTTTATCCCAAAAAGTCGCAAGCTGATTGCCCGAAAATTGATATCTCTCATCAATAAACACATTAGTTTGGATATATGGATACTTTCTCATCTCAATCAAATCAATAATTTTTTGTCTGTATATAAGTAGACTCCTCTCAATAATTAGTTTTCTCATTAAACTGAAATACTAGTGAAAAAAATCAATTAAGATGATTGGTATAACAGATAGTGATTGTTTATATTTATTCTCACAAACTCAAATGTACCCACTGTCTAAATCTAGTTTTTAAAATCAAACAGTTGTAAACAATAAGAAGAGAAAGTACAGAAAGGAATTAAACTAGATTTTTTCCTTTCTTGCTCTGAGAGTAAGCTATTAGAGTTTTATTGATTATCTATTTGATCTATTTTAACTGATTTTCTCCTTTTCCTAACAAAGAAAACAATAAGAATTGTTATTACTCCAAGTATTGGTAAAGTAAAACCGAGAATTACTAAAGTCAACAGAGCTTTTGAAAGTGCATCCAACCAATCCCAAAAATCAAATTCATCATGAGGGAAAACATGATGAGGTGATTCGAGATCAGTTATATTCACAATGAATAAAGGTTTTCTAGAAACGAAATGCCCATAATATGTATTGTGAATATAAGCATAGTTATCTTGAATCATAAAAGAACTAAATGATGTACTGAATTCAGGGGGCGAATAATTACTAATAACTTGTATTTGTTCAAAATCAGATATATCTAATATCAAAAGAGCATTGTAGTCTAACAAAAACAGAGTGTTATCTCTAATGATAATATCAATTATAGATCTATCTTGCACCAAATATGTTGACATTATTGTTATGTTTAAAGGATCAGATATATTAAAAATACTCAAATTGTATTGGGGATAGGGTTCAAACAAAAACAAATTATCATTTTTGATATAGATAGTTGATTTGTAAACACCAGAATTTAATAAAATTTCACCTGAGTATTGTATATTGGTTTTATTAGAAATATCCAAAATAACAAAACCTTCGTATTCAGTAAGAACATAAGAATAATTTCCTTTTATATTAAAATCATAGTAATCGTGCGTACCATTAAAGTAACTATCTTGTAGTTCAAGAGTGGAGAAATTCTCAAAATTATAGATGGTGAAATTATCCTCAGATAATGTATACAAATACCAACCATTTATTGCAAAGTTACTCAAATCCCCTAATCCTGTATATCTACCTACTTGAACTATAGATAAAGGATTAGTATAGTCAAAAACATAAATGGAATGCCAAATATAGATGTAGAGATAATTATCTTGAACAATCATTGTACTTTCATAGTCAATATCTGGAGTGGAATAGTTTTTAGCTAATTCAGGTTCATTTACATCACTAATATTGTAAATTTCTCTTCCATACCAATCTTCTATTAGAATTAACAAATCATCATTAACAAATATTGTACTACCTGTTCGGGTAATATTATCCTCTCTATATATTGAATTTTCAAAGAAATTATTAGAAGGAAATTCAATAATTGCATTATTATCTTCTACAATCTTAGAATTATCTATTACTAATTTTCTAGCAAATATTTCTTTCGATGAAATTGTTAAAAACAAAATTGATGACATAAGTAAAAATACACTTAAAGAAAAGAGAATTCTTGTTCTGATGGTTCTTCTTTTTGTAAATTTCAAAAGATTACCCTCCCAATATATATATATTTTACTGATTTAAGATATTTTCGTTTTTTTTTTTTTTATAAAAGCTGAGTAAAAATATGAATTTAGAAAGTTAAAGTGAAATAAAAAAAGAAATAAAATGAAGCTGTAATTATTCCATATATAAGTAGACTCCTCTCAATAATTAGTTCTCTCATTAAACTGAAATACTAGTTTAGACATTGAATTAATGGGTTGTGAATTTATTTTGTTAAAGCAAACACCAGATGGCATCAGAAGTGCTGCAATGGATTTCGATAATGCAATTGAAAAAATGAATGTAGACAAATTGCTTGAATTTTTCTCAGAAGACTGCGAAGTGATTGTCTTAAATGAAATTTTAAAAGGAAAAGATGGGGCAAGAAAATTTTTCGATTGGTTGTTTGCTAATGTTATTAAAATAAAATTTGAACCCGTTAATATAATGGTCGAAAATGATGTTTTTTTTGAAGAATTCATAGTGAAAGCAAAACTTCCAGATGGAACAAGTGTTGTTTCTAATCAAGCAGAAGTCCTTGTTTATGAAAATTATAAAATTATAAGTCTGAGACTCTATCTTGATAGACTCGATTTTGCTAATGCCATTGCTACAGATTTTATCAGTAAAGGAATAATTAAGACAATTATTAAGAGATCACTTAAAGGACTTCGGGAATAATAACTCATTTCCTTATTATTACTCTGAAATTCCTTCTGATGTTTCCTCAATGGCTGTACTCGTAGACGTGTAATCAAAATCTATTAAGCTGTCAGATGAAGCACTTTCACTGTCAATTATTTTTGTTGAGTCAATATCTACGTCTTGATCTTTTGCTTCTCGTTCTTTACCAACAAGAGGCATCATCAAAATAACTGGAATCATACCAACAATGTAGATGAAAGTGGTTATGATGAAGCATAAATTGAAATTGTTGTTTGCGCCTACTATAAAACCACCAATAACAGCAGAAGCATTCCAGAATAATCCCCAAGCAATTGCTTCTATTGAATTCCAAATACCTCGACGCCTTTTAGGAATTACATCCATCAAAATTGATCTACTTAGTGGTTGACCAGCATTCATGAATGAACCACGTAAAATAAAGAATGGAACTAATACAGCAAATGGTGGATAGATTGCTATTATTAATAAACAGAAAGTAGCGATGAATTGAACTATAAAGATAGTTTGAACTCGACCTAGTCTTAAGGATACTTTCTGAGACACCAAACCTAATAATCCCGTTGCCAATGATGTCGCTCCCATTATGATATTTAACCAAACAGGCGAAATGAAATATTTTTCCGTAAAGAATACTGGAAAGTATTTTATTGACATTCCAGCTCCTATTCCGACTAATAGATTTGATGAAACTAAAAGAATGGGTATGAGTTTAGCAGCTTTTCCAGAATCAACTTTAAGTGCAAGTCTACTCTTTTGTTCTTTTACTTCTTCTGTTACTTCCTTTGCTATTTCTTCACTTTCTTTTCCTAGGCTTCTTTCATCTTTGAATATGAATAGAATGACAATTCCTATCAAACTTACAACAAATCCAACATACATTACTTTCTTTAGGATTCCTAGATCCCATTCATTTCCAATGATAGCAAACACAATAGCTGCTAAAATAGGTCCTGCAGCCATAGCAAATTGTCTTACTAGGTGTGCCCAAGAATAGATTTTTGATCTATATCCTGATGCAACAGAATCTGCAAATAATGCCTCTAAAGAGGGACGAACAAGGGCATTAAATAATCCTAAAAGAAATAATGCTATGAAAATATAGAGAAAAGAATTTCCAAAAGCAACAAAGGCTAAACCTATAACTCCAATAACTCCTGCGATTTTCAGTAGAATATCTCTTCTAAATCTATCAGCAAAATAACCCGCCGGAAAGACAAAAATAGTCATGGTGATACCTGATGCTGCAGAAGTAAGCCCCAACACTACACTTTGACTTAGACCAAATAGCCCACCTGCTTCACCAGCAAAAATATAGATGTACATGCTTAATGCCGTACCCATCCAAATACCTCGACCAAGGGAATTGAACAAATAGAAACTAAAAATAAGTTTGACATTGTAATTCATGGATCGAATAATGTCTCGAGTAGAGGTTTTAGAATTCATTTCCATATTCATATTAAGTATCGCGCCATTTTTTATTATGCTGTTAAAGTATTCAAAAATGTTTAATCATTAAAAATATATTGAACGCTATTACTATTCTCATTTTGGAAAAAAAAAACAGTCATTTACATTACTAATAATTTATTAGTCATTTTAAATAAGTAAAGATAATATTAGAATAACAAAAAGTAAGTGATTTCACAATGACACTTGACAAGCTTGAAGAAAAATTTGTAGCAGTAGTAGAAGATGTTTTACCATCTGTTGTAAGTGTCTATACAACAGTGTTAACTCGAGTAGATCTTTTTAGAGTAGTTCCTTTACAAGGAATGGGATCTGGAGTTATAGTTGAAGAAGACGGAATAATAATCACAAATGCTCATGTTGTTCGCAAAGCTCAGAAGGTAGGTATGCAACTTCATGACGGAAAGAAATTAGATGCAAAAGTCTTAGGAATGATGAAGGGTTTAGATATTGCGATTCTTAAAGTCGAAGAAACAGATTTGGATCCAATAACCATAGGTGATTCTTCAACTTTGAAAGTAGGGCAGTTCGCAATTGCTGTTGGTAATCCTTTAGGTCTAGGTGAAAGCGTTACTTTTGGAATGGTTAGTGCATTAAATAGAAGTATAAGGGCTCAGAATGCCCAACTAGAAGGACTCATTCAAACAACTGCGGAAATCAATCCAGGAAATTCTGGCGGAGCACTTGTTGATACTAATGCAAGATTGATAGGTATCCCCACAGCAGTAATACCGTTTTCTCAGGGAATAGGTTTCGCTATTGCAATAGATTCAGTGAAAGGTCTTTTAGAAGAATTTCGAGAAACAGGTAAAGTGAGTACTCCTTGGATTGGAATAACAGGATATACTATAGATCCAAGAATTGCTAAATATTATCAATTATCTCATGACAAAGGTGCATTGATTATTCAAGTTCCGACAGGTCCAGCTAAGAAAGCAGGAATTAAACCTGGAGACATTATTGTAGGAATAAATGATAATGAAATCAATTCTATTCAAATACTGATTCAAAAAATAGTCAAACGTAGGATTGGTGAAGAAGTGAAAGTCAAGTATATTAGAAATGGACGAGAATTTGAAACATATGTGAAACTAAGCAAAGCACCCACATAGAATTCTTGAAATGACCGTGTTTTCTAAATAAGATAGTTTATGGAAGTCAATTTATTCCACTATATCCCATTTTCCACATCTACTTCCCCATCTAGCAATTAAATCATCATTTTTACGAATTTCAACAATTTCGCAAATATTGGGACAACCGTCACATTCAAAACCCGTTGTTTCAAATTTCATATCAGGAATATCCCAACCATAAAATGTTGATTTTCTTGGTCTTTTTATAATTTCTTCTTGTGCAAGAATTGCTGCGCCAATTGCTCCCATTACATCAAAATGTTCAGGTATTATTATTTCTTGTTGCAGATATTTTTCAAAAGCTTCTTTCAATCCTTCATTTGCTGCAACTCCACCTTGAAACATTATTGGTGGTAGAATATCCTTTCCTTTGCCGACGTTGTTTAAATAATTCCGAACGAGTGCTTCACATAATCCTTTTATTATGTCTTTTGTTGGGTGCCCTAACTGCTGTTTGTGAATCATATCACTTTCAGCAAAAACTGTGCATCGACCAGCAATTGAAACCGGATTGTTTGAGCTACAAGCTAAACAACCAAATTGTTCTATAGGTATATCTAACCGACTTGCTTGCATATCAAGAAAGGATCCAGTTCCGGCAGCACAAACAGTATTCATTGCAAAATCTACAGCAACTCCATTTCGAATTATAATCATTTTACTATCTTGACCACCAATTTCCATAATTGTTTGAATATCAGGATTATAATGCAAAGAAGCCAATGCGTGTGCTGTTATCTCATTTTTTACAATATCCGCCCCTATTATTACACCAGATAACTGTCTAGCACTCCCAGTTGTTCCAGCACTAGTTATTTCTAAATCTTTTTTGAGTTTTTCTTTCATCAATTTAATACCTTTCTGAACCGAATTTACTGGCTTACCTTCAGTTCTAATATAAACTGATTCAATCAAATCTCTTGATTCATTAATTACTGCGATGTTTGTACTTATTGAACCAACATCAACTCCTAAGTAATATTGTTCTCCATTATCTTTCATTTTTTCGAATCTCCTCTAAGTCTTGTTTCCTATTTTCATTGTATCATTTTTTTTTTCGATCAAGTAAATCTATAAAAGCTTCAAGCCTAGTTTTTAACCCAGCTTCACCAGTATGCTCATCCAACACAAGAGAAAGAATTGGTATATCATGTTCTTTACTTACTTGTGGGATAATACTTCTTGTAATAATTTCAGGCATACAAGTAAAGGGGTATAAATGTACTACTCCATCCCAACCCTGTTCCTTAAACATAATTGCATAACCTAATGATTCTTGCGTCTTCCCTCCAAGACGGTATCCTACGTATGGTTTCGCTTTCTTTATGGCAGTCTTAAAAGTTGGTCTAACAAAGGGATTTGCTCTTGAACCTATGTCTATCCATCTACAAAAAGTAATAGGGGTATAAGAGATCACTCCTAAATTATTAAGTAACCTCATTATATCAAGATTAATTTCAGGTTCTACAACTGCGTATAACTCACCAACTATAACAACTTTAAGAGGATCAGCTTTTTTGTCAATATCTACTTCTTCAAACATTTTTGTAACGAGTTTTCTTAATTTTCTGATATTACTCATACCTTTAGTTTCAACAATTATTCTGTATGCTTTATCAGCTACTGCTTGTGCTGAGCCTTTGTTATATTCAATTGCTTGATAATGGTAAAGATATTTGTCAACGAGATCTATGAACCGATTTTTGATCCAACCAATCTGGAATGCCCGAAATGTTTTCCAATAGGTTAAACCAGTAGTTCGTCTTTTCATTTCTTTAATAAAACCAAGTGGTTGATTAAAGTTCAAATAGAGAAATTCAAAATCATAACCTAGATCTTCCAATATTAGTTCATAGAGAGGAACATAGTAACCAAGTCTACAATAGTCAATAAATAGTGTTCCTACAAGTTCAAACGCGCCTCGCTCTACTACTTCAATAAATGATCCAAGCAGCATTTTGAATGGCGTACACATCCACTCAGGCGAATGACGAGATCCAAGTTGTTTAGTCTTATAAGATGGTTTGTTTGGAACAACAACATCTTTTCTACCCATTTCATAACATATAGATTCCATTACATATGTGAAAGTTCCAACATGTGGAAATGATATTGACATTTTTT
>JAGMDP010000013.1 GCA_023128635.1 Candidatus Heimdallarchaeota archaeon
GATAATCCCAGAGTTCAATCAACTTGATGTTGGATTTGAACGGGATTATTTATTCAAAATAGCCAATATAGGCGAATATCAAGATGAATTCAATGCAAGGAATTTTGATGTTCATGACAATCTAATTTTTCATGCAGCAGGCAGAAACGGTTTGTTAATTTATGACACAACAAATCCTCAAGATATCAAACTTATTTCCAAAATAACAGATTTCCATTTTACTGAATCACATATATTTTATGGTTATTTTCAAGTTTGTTATTCTGAGGGTTACGTCTACGCATAAAGTAACAAATTGGTATAATTGACTTGCGGTTTAGACGTAACTTGTTTGTTAGGTCTGCGGTCTAGAGCCCTTTAGAGTAGCAATTTTTGATGTAACAAATCCGAGTAAACCAACATTAGCTCATCAAATAGTTACAAATCCAAATATACCTGAGCATACTATTCACAGCATTGAGGTTATTGATTCATATCTTTTTGCAATTATGGAAGAACAGATTCTTGTAGTTGATACTAACAACATTGAAGCATCACTTTTACAAAATATTCATGTCAACATAAATTCGACTGTAATACGTTTAATAAAAACACAAGATTACATAATAACTAGTGGAGAAATTATTAACTTCATAAATTTTAGCGATCCGACAAATCCTCACCTAATTGATACTATTGAAATTCCTGATGTTTATTACTATGATATAGAAGTCGCTAATGAAATTCTAATTGCACGCAGAATCTCTGGTGATGTATTCTTTTACAATATAACTAATTTCAGTAATATTACTGAGATAACAAGTCTCGTCGCGGAAAAGGGGTGGCTTTTGGAGGTAAAGCAAGAGTTTCTTTACCTCATAAGATTCCCATATGAAGGTGGATTTGGTGTTTATAATATATCAAATTTCAACAACATTACCAAGGTAAATGAATACTTAGATATTGGTCGACTATATACTACTACAATTTTTGAGAACTATCTTTATGGTTACAATAAATATTCTGGTATTAATATCATAAACATAACTTCTATTACTAATATGAAACGGATTAACAAACCAATCGAAAATAGCTACAAATCATATGTGCAATTCAAAAATGACTATGCTCTTTTTGCTAG
>JAGMDP010000130.1 GCA_023128635.1 Candidatus Heimdallarchaeota archaeon
CAGTTCGATCAAGATAATCTAGATGAGAGTTTCTGGGAGAAATTTCATGTCTTTAACGAGAAATCTTACAAAGAACTATTTCCAGATGATAATCTACCAAATCGTAAATTTGTAGTAGCAAGCATTTTATCTGGTTGGCCTGATTATCAGATATTTAGGGATATTGTCTACAAGAATTCATTGAAGAGGGAAATCATTGCTGACAGTCATTATGCAATAAACAAAGAAGATTCCCCCGGTTATGAAAACAATAAACATAATAGTTTTTTCTACATTTTAGTTGATAGTCGTTTCAGAAGACAAGGATTGGGAAGTCTCTTATTCAAAACTACTCTTGAAAAAGTAAAAGAAAAGGGATGTAAATTCACAGAAACTGATACATATTTTGATTCAGGGAACAAGTTCTGCAAGAAGTTTGGTGGCAAATTAATCAACAAATCTTCAGAGAATAGACTACACATGGAAGAAGTAGATTGGAAACTTGTCAATGAATGGAGAGATAATGGTAAGAAGAAAGCACCAATGATTGTCTTAGAGAATTATCTTATTGTTCCTGAAAAGGACATCAAAGAGATCTGTGAGCTGGAAACCATTCTTGAAAAACAAATGCCTACAATGGATGATAAGGACAAATGGACCGATATTTATACTCCAGAGAAGAAACGAGAAATTGAAAGGATGAATCAGAAACGAGGTTACATCAATTATACAATTATCTCTCGAGAATATAATGGTATTATTAGTGGATTCACAGAAATAAGATACTCAAGGACAGATAGACCTGAAAGAATCAACCAAGGATTAACAGGAGTTCTAGAGGATTATCGAGGGAGAGGTTTGGGCAAATGGATGAAAGCTGAAATGTTGAGGTATATTGAGAATCATATTCCAGATGCAAGATTTATCGTAGCTGGTAATGCAGATCATAATGCTCCAATGAATTCCATAAATGAAAGATTAGGTTACAAACCTTACTACGATGAAACTAGTTTCAAGTTTAGGCTAACTACAGCAATAAAAAGAATGAATAAAATGACTTGATGAGTTTTCAAATCATTTCTTATTATTTCTTAGATGAAAAGGTGTTATCGAATAACCAACCTTCTCGCTCTAGTATTTTATCAGGCATCTTTAGTACTTTTAGTACTTTATGCTTACATACAAAGGTATGTGGCAAAGGTCCAAGTATCTCACCCATAGAATGAGCAACTAGCCTTTTGGTTGATTTAGTACTAAGTACAACCTTCTTTCCTCTGTGTTCGTATACTTTTGGATGGGATAAGTGAGAACCATCACTTAATTTCCTTGAGGTCAATAATGTATCAATAATTCCAGTATTACCAACAACTACTACGTCAAGTAAACCATCATCAATTATTGCGTTTGGAGCCACGAATTTCCCATCCCCAACTCTTTGACCATTACCTATTGAGGTTATTAATGATTTACAATCAATTATTTCTCTGCCATCATCGATATCAATATTCATATGTCGAGGACGATAGGTTAAGATTGATCTAATTAATGCTGTATGATAAACAATTCGAGAGCTTTTACCGTATGTTCTATCAGCTACTACAGAATCAATTCCAGCACCTGCAACTCCCATACAATATCTTTCACCATCATTAATCTCCATACAATCAATGATTCTTTCTTCTTTTATCTTTAACATTTCAACAATATCTTCGATTTTATCTGTTTGTCGAATGTTGTAAGCGTTATCATTTCCTCTTCCAACGGGGATTATGCCCATAGTGCTTTTGAAACCTGTTTGACCAATACCAGTAACAACTTCGTTTACTGTTCCGTCACCGCCATAGACAATGAATAAATCGTGTTCATCTACTGATCGCTTCACAATCTCTACGGCATCATTTATTCCTTTGGTCCATTCAACTTCAAAATCGAATTTTTCATCTTTTAATAGCTTGACAACTTTTGGCCAATCCTTTCTTGCCTTACCACCATAAGAAGCTGGATTACAAATTATTTTCATAAAAATCTCCTGTTTTTGCCATGTCCAAATTAATGGATACTAACTTTTCTTACGAAGCATATTGAGTTTTATAGTTATTTCGGTTTTTGACTCGATTTTAGTTTAATTTTTTTTATAACACTTCATTTATAAGACATTTAGCTATAAAAAAAATAGCAACCTAATAAAGTAAATTTATAGAGAAGATTATAGCTGGTGTATTTCCAATGTTTGAAAAATATCTTGATGATAAGAAAGATGAAAAGGAGAATATTCCTGAAGAAGGTGACAATTATATTGCCGTAAAGAAGGCAAGCAAAGTTTCTTCAGATTTTAAACAGGAAATAGAGTTGGATCCTAACAGCAGCTTTGATAATCTTATTGGTAAAGGGAATACATACTTGGAACATCATGAGCTAGCAAAAGCTCTTAATCAATATAAAAAAGCAATAGCTTTGAACTCAAAGGACCCATTAGCACTAACTAAAATGGGAGTTATCCTTAGTTACATTGGCAAATTGGATAAAGCGATTGATTATTACAAGCAAGCATTAGAATTTGATTCTAAGCATCTTGACGCTTTGGTTAACATAGCCATCGCATTTATCTATCAAGGAAAATTTAAACAAGCCATTACTAATTTAGAGAAAGCTATAGCAGTAAATCCAAATCATAGTGATATTTGGTTTTATCTTGGAAATTGTGTGAAAGAAACAGGTGATTTAGATAGAGCAATCTCTTGTTATGAACGAGCAGTAAAAATCAATCCTAATGATTTTAAGAGTTGGTCAAATCTAGCATTGTGTGTATTATATCAAAAGAAAACAGATAAAGCGATTGAGTACTATAAAAGAGCACTTTTGATAGAACCTAAGGATTATATTTCTTTGAATGGCCTTGGCTTAGTTTATATGGAACTAAGGGATGCAGAAAATGCTATTAAGAATTTGAAAAAATGTTTGAAGCTAAATCCAGCATATAGAGCAGCAATTTTGAACATTGAAACTTGCTATAAAGCAATAGGAAAATTTGATGATGCTTTGGAATACATTGAGCAAGGATTGAAAATAAAGTCTGTAGATCTTGAATTGCTTTTCCGAAAAGCTCAACTCTATCAGCAGAAACAAGATTTCACGTTAGCTCAAGAAACATATGAACAAATTCTGAAAATTGATAAAAAGGATTTTCCATCTTGGAACAACCTTGGAAATGTTCATATGTCTAAGAAGGAATTCAAGAAAGCGATAGAATGCTATAAGAAAGCATTAAAGATTCAACCAAATTACTATCTCTCTCTACATAACATTGGTCTCGCTAATGGAAACATGGGAGATTTCAAAAAGGCAATCGAATATTTTGAAGAAGTTTTGAAAATAAAGCCAGATTTCATAAATTCCTTGAGATATATGTCCTCTGCTTATAGTGAGTTAAAAGAATTTGACAAAGCAGTTGAATGTCAGAAAAGAATGTTAGAAATTCAACCCGATAACCCACAGATTATCTTTGGACTAGGATTCGCTTACTTGAGAGCTGGAAAATTTAAAGAATCAATCGCTGAATACGAGAAAGTTCAAATTAAGATGCCAAAAAACGTGGATGCTATTTTTAATGTTGCTCTTGCATATTCCAACTTGAAAGATTATGACCAAGCAATTGAATACTTTGAAAAGGTTCTTGAGATTAATCCCAAAGATGTTGAAGTTTTAATTAGAATTGGTAATTGTTATTTTGATTTAAGAAAATATGAAGAAGCCATTGAATATTATCAGAAAGGTCTAGATCTAAAACCAGATATGATTCAAGTTTTGGTGGGTCAGGGTATTGCTTATTATAATATAAAGAAGTTTGATGAAGCTCTCAAGAGTTATCATAAAGCCTGGGAATATGAACCGAAAAATATCACATTTATCTTTGATATTGCGAGAATCTATGTTGAAATAGCTGAATTTGATAAAGCAATTCATATGTACAAACAAGTATTAGAAATCGATGAAAAGAATGAATTAGCTAATTCCCAATTACTTTGGTTATTCATGAAAACTAAGCTTTACGAGGAAGCTTTGGTTTATAGTGAAAAATCTCTTGAGATAAATCCCAATAACTATAATGTTTACAATAATCTTGGATATGTCTACTTGGGTATGGATGATCTTGAGAAAGCAATTGAGTGTTGGGAAAAATCTCTCGAACTAAACCCAGAATATGCATACGCTTGGCATTCTTTAGGAGAAGGATATGAAAAGAAAAATGAATTAGATAAAGCAATGAAATTTTACATGAAAGCATTTTCTATTGATCCTTTTACACAAATCTTTATGCATTCCCTTAAGCTCCTTTATGAAAAACTTGGAAAGAATTATGATATTAAAGCTATTAAGAAAGAAGCAGATAAATTAAAGGGTAAAATAATGGATCCCAAGAATCCTTGAATCAAAAGAGGGCGTTTTTTCTGAGGAATTATAGCCTATTTTTTTTCATATATCTATAAATGAAGAAAGCAGCTATAGGGACAATAATTAACATGATGTAGAAATTATTTGAAGAAAAGCCCATTTTTATTTGTACTAAATCTGATATTGGCCCCCAAAATACTGTATTTGGTTCAGAATTCATCGTTCTGAATCGACACCTAAAATAATACTCATGTCCACCCAATGGACTCACATCAAATTCTTCTACAAACCAAGTATTTGTATTATTATCCCATTCCAAATCTCCGGTATAGAATGTTTCCGCTCCATCAAAATAGAATAACTGCCATTTGGCTTGTCTTTGATCATTACCAAAGATATCCTTTTCAAATATTTGATGATAATCTAATGATATATTCTGGTAATCTTGCTCAGCAGTGATTGCAGTGACTCCTAAAGTATTACTTTTTTCGAAATAATGAATTAGAGGTTTTGTGCTTGTTAGTATATGACTTCTTGTCTTGAATAAATAATCTCCATGATGTCGTGCATAATTGTAATAATAAATTGAATATGGCGTCTCCCTTTCTGTACCAACTGGCAAATTCGAAAGATTAAATTTAATTACAACAAAACAATCGATGATTGTACCTGTATAAACCCAGCCAATATCGACATTGGTTGCAGACCAAGTTTTAGTTTGATTATCATATTTGAGTTGTCCTTGAACAGGATTACCTTCTGTATCTATTACAGGAACTCCAAAAATATAATTTGGATATAGACCATCACGAGCCCCATAGTACAAAATCCATTCAGCTAAATTCACATTTGAATCGTTTACAATTTCGTAACCAGGATTATTTTCTAGAATAGGATTAGCATCAGTTATGTTTACGCTAAATGTTTCTTGTACATACTCATAATGAAAATCTGGAAATGACATATTAAAGAAATTTAAGTGAAAAGTGTCCAAAGTTAAATTGCTCCAAATATAAGATGACTTTGTGGTTTGGAAGCAATATATGACACTGTGTGTGGCATTATAAGCCAAACCTTTCGTCAAAGATTTTGGATAAAACCACTTCTTTGAAATGTTATTATACTCAAACTGATTGTTTTCATCCGACATAGAAATAATCAAAGAGGACTGATCATAGTATAAATAATAAAATTCTGCTTTTGTTGTGTTTTCCTCAGCTAAAATATAAGTGCTTGAATTATCAGAAAATGTTGCTTCAAATTCAGGGATTTCTAGTTGTCCATCGGAATCAAAAAACGTGAAACTTGGATCTGGCAGACTTATGTACTGCAAATTTGCTTCAATAATTGCCGTTTCAATGCTTGAGTAAATTGCTTCTATTGAGTATTCCAAACAAGCTTCTGCATCATTATAATAGGAACTAGTCCATTGATCTGCATGAAGTATTGATCCATTAAAATTATCACCTAACCCTTGAGCAAAGGGATGGATATTTTTAGCAAGGTTAACTGTTGCATTGTAACCATCAACAGATCCAACTTTCATAGGTGACGGATTGAAGTAATTATTTTTCATATTTGAGAAATTAAGGAATCTAAAATTAATCTCTATTAGAGGAAAGGAACCAATATTATTTCCATTTTCAATTGCTAATTCAAAATTAGTCCAATTCTCTTGACCGAGTGTTCCCCATAGAGTTTCATCCCAAATTGCTCCCCAAACACCTGCTTGTGAAACATAATGGCTAAGAGCTCCAGCATAAAAAGATGCTATTGTATAATTAGCATTGGTTTTCTTTAATTCAAAAACAAGATTATTGTATTCTTCTTCTGCTCTTAAAGCAAGAGAATCATTAGTAACGCTGGTCCCTAATGCATCAAGGTATAACACATAACTATTGATATCTCCGTAATCATTACTAGTTAATCCATAGGGAATGCTAGCCTCATCATTTAATGCTGCCTCTACACCATGCCAAAAACTTAGAAGGTTATTAGTTATCCATTGAATTTGAGCATCAGGGAATGATGTGAGAGCTTCTATTGCTAGCCATTGATGAGTAGAAAATGAAGGATTTGTTGATAGCTGCGGATTTTCTGTAATCTCAGCATACCAGCTTATCGAATTTTCTGGTAGAACAACAATAAATAAAGAAATAAGGAATCCAAATCTGAAAAATCTAGAAACTCTCTGTAACACTTTTCCTCATCCGTGTAAATAAGGAAACTATAAGGTATAATTTTTTTGTTGATATCCAATATAAAAATTCTGCATTTTTTCAAATAAGAATAATTAAGAAAAAAGAAAAGAGAATATGTCTAAGTAATAGACATATCAAAAGCTAGGAAATTGTCGTAGTTTTCGATGAATCCTTGGAATGGATTATCATTAGAATCACCAGGGTAAGCCCAGAATTCTGTGCCAACAAAACTCATGGTTCCATAGCCTGCAACGAAGAGATACAACATTTCATCCTCTAATACAGGAAATTCCGATTTAGAAATATTGAACTCAAACATTCTATGATCTTCTGAACACATTACGCTTGAACCGTAAGAATACGCAATATCATAATTTCCATCTGTGATTGTGTTCTCGATTAAAGTAACAATAGAGGTTGTTCGCATTCGAAGTGCAAGATAATCCATGTTTAATTTAAATGCAGTAGGATGTGTTGCATTATAATTATTATAACAATGAATTGTGAAATAGAACATTCCATCTGTTGCATTGACTGCTGTATGGTCTAGATCTACACTACCTGTGATTATTGAGCCATTTGGAAAATTAATGGTATTCATGTCACTTTTGAAAGTGGCTTCATCTGTAAAATTACCGGGAATCCCATCATTTTCTGCAACTCCACAATAGAAGGCTTCTGCTTTGTTTAGATTATCAGCATTACTTGCAGTAAGATTTGATGATAAAACATAATTTATTCGAAAATCAGTCAAATCTGTAAGAAATGTGGTTATGTTTAGATCTGGGAATTTCTCTGTAACATCAATACCAAATTGGATATCAATATAATCTCCTGGTTCCCATGTTCCTTCTGGATCTGTATAGAATGATTCAAATGAGTAGCTTTTAGCATCATTGGAGTACCAAAAGTCAAGATAGTCTGAACTTGTATTCCCAAAGATAATTTCAATTGAATCATATTCTGGTACAATTGGTATACTATTATAGGTTTGAGGGACAATGTCTGTTCCTAAGTAGTAATCAAAAATTGTACTTTGATTGACATCATAATAGAGATACTCAAAACCATAATCTACCAATGCTTGAAAACCTAGTCGGGAATTCATGATTGCTGGCATTCTATTAGCCAAAAAGAATGAAATCCATTCGTCATTTTTGTTGTTTGTACGATCAGAACAAAGATCAAGAGCTATGTAGTAGTTTTCTTCATCTTCTCCTACACTAAGATAATTCCAACCATCAACATTTTGTTTTCCTTCAAGGGGGTCGATTGTATTGTCGACGTCAAGATAGAACGGAATGTTGTAATACGCTGCGCGTTTCCATTCATTTTTCTCAATAACACCATCTATAGTTGGTTCTATAAGTTTGGGATTATTAGTAAATTGAAAATCATTTCCCCAAACAAATCCAAATATGAGAGATGCTCCTGCGACGACTATAATCAAAGATATAGCTAATCCTTTTTTCATTTTTAATTCACTATTTAACATAGAACACGAAAATACTAAAGGAATCTCTGAGAATGGTTGTCTTTTCGTTGGGAAGGTTCAAATTAGGTTTCAGTTATGTCCAAATTGATTAAAAATCTGATAAATCTAATACTATAAACTAAATAACTCACTCTTATTTTTACTTAGATTCTGTTGCATGGTTAACAAAATTGTTATTTTTATGTACTAATCCAAAATAATGAGAAAAACTATCCTGATTTCTTAATCTTGACTACGTATAAAACAATAGGAACGACGATTAATCCAATTAAGAAGCATGCAGGTAAAATATAGATGTATATTGGTGTTTCGCCTTTTATTTGAAAAATATCAGTCACTTGCTGTATTGTATTACTACTCAGATTAATATTCAATGTTTGGAATCGCACACCAAGATAATATCGTCCTCCAGGCAGAGTGCTTAGATCAAGATTTTCAACATACCAATATTCTTCGACTGTATCCCAATATAAATCGTTAAGTCCTAATGGAGGTACATTTGAAGCTACTCCTTCACGAGTATAAATCCTACAACTAGCTGATCTTATATCAGTCATAAATGCTGGTACTTCTTTTTCATGGATTTGGTACCAATCTATAGTTCCATCATAAGTTGCATCATTGTAATCGGTCTTTGCGGTGATATTATAGATACTTAGTATCAGATTTTCTGAATCAAATTCATATGTTCCCGGTGAAACAGAAATAATATGAGATCTTGTTCTAAAATATTGCGTACCAGTTGCTTGTGCCCAAGGAATAAAAGTTGATTGGCCATAAGAGTTGTTTCTTATATAACCAATCGGAAGAAAATCAATTTGGAATCTAACAATAACATAATTGTCAACTCCCGAAGGGGTAAGTACCCAGCCTATATCGTTGTCTAGAGACGACCAATCTTGAGTTATATTATTATAAGTTAAGTTTCCTTTAATTTCTCTATTCTCTGTATCTATAACTGGTACACCCATAGGTTCTGTTCCAGGTAGCACAGCCCCTTCAGCTTTAAAGTAAAGAACCCATTCTGCTTCTGAAACATCAGTTGGATCAATTATTCCAATTTCAGTAATTTCACAGATTGCTTTAACATTAAAGATATCGAGAGACCAATCTGCTGAATTGTACTGATAGCTGAAGCTTGTGAACTCAACATAGAAATAGTCAACAAAGAACGTTTCATTTCCCGCACTCCAAGTTTCAATCGTACCAATCATATCAAAAACATAGTAGACTTTATGCAGAGTATTAGCAACTGTTCCATTTAATAGCGTACTTGGAAAGTACCATTTCTCTGTTCCGGGATTAAATTCCAAATCGTAATCATCAGGACTTAAAGTTGGGAGTCCTTCACTTAGATCAGGAAAAATTCCAATCTTTAATTTTGCTTTCGTTACCTGTGAATCATTCAAAATAAATGTGTTATCTGATATATCAGTATAATTTACTTGGAATTCATCAACAAAGAGAAGACCTGTTTCGTTATCATAATGACTTGATGTTATTGGGATATCAATGTATTTCCAATTTACTTCAATTAGAGCATTTTGTAAGAAAGAGAAAATTGCTTCTACAGAGTATTCTAAACAATCTTGAACATCAGCTAAGTAAGTTGCTGTCCAAGTATCAATTAAAATATGTGAGGTGAAATTCTTTCCGAGGTCCTCTGCAAGAGGATGAATATTTTTTGCTAGCTGAATAGTTGCTTCACTAGCGTTTTTAGGAGCACCAACTGTTGGACTTAGATTGAAGTATGTATTGTTCCATTCATCTTGTGTCCACCATTCTATAGGATCCATAGCATAATTTGTTGCAATACCAGTTTCGATTTGTGATTCAAAAGTACTCCAGTATAATTGGAAACTAGCTATAGAACCCCAACTTGTGGATTCATTCCAAATTACGCCCCAAGTTCCTGCTTGTGAAATATAATGAGCAGTTGTACCAGCATAAAAAGCACATAGTCCATCATCTGGTTCTGTTTGATTCAATTCATTTACTAATTTCTCATATTCAACTTGAGCTCGAACAGACAGATTATTTTCAGTTACAATTGTACCAGTTTCATCTAAAAATAATCTAAGATCGCTTATATCACCATAATCATTTGTATTTGCGTAACCAGTTGCCATCAATCTGTCACGTGGAGCAGCAATACCAGAAAAGAAAGCATCTAGATGATTTCCCCACAGATTTGTTAACCATTGGTACTTGTAAGGTTTAGTTGCTAATTGTAAAGCTTCATATGCTAACCATTTTGTTGTTGAAAATGCTTGTATTGGATACTGATTGCCGTCTTCATACCAACTCATTGTATAAGAAGGATAAATTACAATTAAAGTGATACAAATTATTAGAATTGATTTTGCTGCGATTTTATGTTTTTTCATTCTCTACAATCTCTCCAATTTCGTTAATTTTTTGCTTTACATTTCTCAACTCTTCTTCTTTCGTTCGCTTGTGTTTAAACGAACTACTATATCCTCCGAGGAGTCCCAAACAAGAACTGTAGACTAAAAATGTTAAAGCAACAGCTGGTATGAATAATTTCTGCCCATCTAAGCCTGAACTTGGAAGCACAAAATAAAACAAGATATTACAGAAAATTGCTGCCCAAAATCCAGATAGGAGACCACTCATAGTATCTTTTGTCATTCTTCCACCGATGAATCCACCAAGGAGGACTATTACTCCAGCAATTATTCCTAGTATCGAATAGAAGGAGTATATAAGAAATCTGAAAAACCTTCTAGTATGCAAACCAGGGAAAGCATAAATTGGATTCCAAGGCCTACTTGTTGAAATAAAAAATAATAGATAGCAACCTGCTAGAGTTATCCCAACGCTAACAAATACTGATAAAGTGATAAGAGCAAATTTTAATCGAGTATTTTTGTAATTAACAAATGCTTTCTTTATTTTTGACTTCGTTGGTAAATAAACAGTGATTTCAAAGAAGGCAATCACTCCCATTACAATGAAGATTGTTGCTATTACTATTTTTAACAACATACCTCCTGCTACCCATTCCGGATCTCTCTGGAATAAGGCAATAAGTAAAATGGTAAAGATTAAACCAAAACCGAAAAGTAATGGCATTAAGGTATTCTTTATTGATTGTCTAATATTCCTGAATACTTTTCTAAATTTGAAAAATCCCTTTGCAAAATAATCCTTCTTCACAAAATCTTTTGTTTTGTATGAGTTTAGGTGTTTTTGTGGAGGGGAGCTATTGAAAACTAAATTTAATATTGCTGCTATTATTACAAAGATGATTAGAACAGCAAAGATCAAACTAAGTAAATTTGCACTTAAAGCAACTGGAACTAAAAAGGCTAAAGCAATAGAACATATGATCAATATAACAATATTGAGAATGAATCCTCTTGCTCTTTGTTTTTTCGTGTAATTAAATTCATTATTTACGTTATGTTTCACTGATCCCAAAACAAGTAGTAATATTGGTATTGCTGTTGATAACCAAGCTAGTATGTGTGTAAGTAGACCAAAAACCACTGTTGTGAAAATAATGTAGCATATCGTAAAAAGGAAAAGGAAGATACCTTGCAGAATTACTTGAATTTTAATAAATGAGTCTAATAAATGGTCTTTCTTATTTATCAAAGTGAATAAGATGAAAATTAAAAATAATACAAAACTAAGACTGATCGTAACTACAATCATGGAGACATTGAATTTAATAAGAAAATCGCTATATAATTTTGGTTGAAAAGCATACTCCAAAATTTCAAAGAAATCTCCACCTATTATGGGTAAACCGAAAATAATCCAGAATATCACTGAGCTTACTAATGCTGTCCAGTATCTAATTTTATATGCTAAAGTTGCCACTAAAACAACCTCAAACTCCTTCATCCACTTTATTAATCAATTAGAAATTAATAAATTTAATCCACAACGAGAACTGCTTCGAGTATGTCTAGTTTTTTGACATGTTTTTCTTACATTTTTAATCGTTTAACTTAATATTCACAAGCTACATTGTTTAATTATGAAGAGAAAAATTATCATAATTGTTCTTTCAGTTATCATTCTTGCTGGAACCGGTACTGGGTTAGGGTTATATTTCTGGTTAAATCCACTTGGAGGAGTAAACGAACAACTGGAACCAGGGACTGTTCTCTCTGATGGAGATTTTGTTGCAATTGATACTGCACATTGGGGTACAGGAAAAGTCCAAATTGTGCAATTGGTGAATGGTAGTTTACAACTACAATTTGATAGAGTTGAGATTGCTAATGGACCTGATTTGTATGTATATCTGTCAAATAAAACTTCATTCACTGGCATAGCTGATAGTCCTGGTCCTTACGTCGATTTAGGACAGTTACCATACAATGAAGGCAGATTTAGCATGAGTATTCCAGGAAGTACAAACCTAACAGAAGTACACTCAGTTCTAATTTGGTGCCTAGCATTTACAGTCGTATTTACCTATGCTTCACTAAGTTAATTCAAGAAATAAAAGAAAGAACTCTGCACTAAAGGTATCGAATAGATAAAAGAATGTGAAGAATTGAATCTTCACTTATTAATTATTTATTTACTAATTCTTCCCAACCAGTGAGATTGAATTGTAATCCAAGTTTTTCTTCTTCCATGCCTAAAGCTAAACCAATATACTGAGAAAGATACATTGCCGGGAGTTTTACATCCTTTCCAATGACTTTTCCTGCAACATCTTGGGAAGCTCCTAGTTGTTTATGGCAGAATGGACAAATATTCGCAATGCTGTTGTACCCTCTTAGCTTCATGATTTCGATTTTTTCTCCGGAAACTGTAAGAGCTTTTTCAGCATCAACACCAATAACAGTTGCAGCACAGCAATCAAGTAATTCAGGGTAAGCAGGTGATTTTGCACCAAGGACTTCTAGAATCTCTTGTATGCGGGTAGGTTCTTCAGAATCATCAGGACGAGGAATAGTTTTTGGTCGAATAGCATGACAACCGTAATGAGCAGCAGTAATAAATCCTGTAAGCTTCTTCTTGACACTCTTCTGAATCGTTTCGAGACCAATGTCTTCATATAAAATCTCAAGGATATTTCTTACTGGAAGAGAACCATCATAGTGCAATCCTTCCTTTGCTAATGCTTCATTGATTAATGCAATCATGTCTGGATTGTGCTCTAATTCATGAGCTAATTCACTGAGAGATAGATCACAACCATTACAAATTGATGCAATAGCATCATAACCTTGCTTCTTTGCTAAAGCATGAACTCTTGCTGCTAGGAAAGCCCACATGGAATATTTTGTAGTTTTTAATGGTGTTCCACAACAATTCTGATCCTCTATATCTTGAAAATCAATTCCATAATGAGTTAGAATTGCTCGAGAGCTAATCTCATTTTCGTAACTATCTGCTTGTGAAGTACAACCTGTGAAGAACCCGTATTTCATTTTTCTTCCTCCGCTTTCTTTATTTCAAGCACTTGATCTGCTCCGACAATTTTCAGAGCTTCCTGGAATTTTTCTGGATCCTTAATCCCTCTTGGTGGTAACTCTAAATCTTCTCGAGTTAGGAAATCAAAATCAGTTGTTTGAGCTTCTCTAGGTTGTATGATTGCTCCATTCCCTTTTACAGCTCGTATCATTTCTGTGAATGCTTTTGGTGGAGCTATCCCACGATTAACTGCAATATTTGTTAGAGCACTTATAGTTTGTACTGGAGATGTTTTCATTGGGCATCTTGTTTGGCATGTGATGCAATTCATACAATACCAAAGAATGCCTGATTCTATGAGTTCTTCAGCAAATCCCATATGCGCAGCAATTTGGATTTTGTGAGGAGCAAACCCGTCAAAAATCTTGTTTGCAGGACAACCATTTGTACATTTTATACAAGTATAGCAATCCTCTGGTTTAGCTTCATCTGAGATAGCTTTTATTTTATTAGCTAGCTCTTTATCTCGAGAGCTGTATTCGATAGTATCCAAGTTTATTCCTCCAATTATTTGTTAAGAAGGCTTGGTCCAAGCTCTTTGAGCTTATCTACCATCTCAATTACAGTATCAGCGAATTTATTTCCTTCACCTGCAGAGATAAATTCTAAACGCAATCGATCTTTCTCTATGCCAAATGAATCCATCAACTTATGAAGCAAATTCACTCTCTTGTATGTTTTATAATTTTGAGAAATATAATGACAATCGCCAAGGTGACAAGCAGCGATAAGTACTCCATCGGCGCCATTCTCAAAAGCATCGACTACAAATTGAGGATCGACTCTGCCTGAACACATGGTTCTTATAATTCTAATATTTGGCGGATACTTCAATCTTGAGAGTCCTGCCAAATCTGCTCCAGCATACGAACACCAATTACAGCAAAAAGCTAGGAGATTGGGTTCAAATGTTTGATCGTTATTTTTAACAACGGTGGTTGCTTTTTGGTTCATATATTTGTCCCCCGAATTTAAGGTGCGGGTGTTAACGATTCTTTAAATGCATTTTCAATCATTGCTTCGATTTGTGCGTCAGTATAGTGATTCATTGTAATTGCATTTGACGGGCAAGTCACAACACATACACCGCAGCCTTCACAAAGGATTTCATTGATTTTAGACTTTACTAATCCTTCATCATTTACAACCATTGATAAGGCTTTGAATGCACAGGTTGAAATGCAAGAGCCACATCCTACGCAAACGTCTTCATTTATTGAAGCAACAATTGCTTCCTTCTCTATCTTTTTGCTTTTAATAAGTTTCGTTGCTAATGAAGCTGTAGCTAAACCTTGAGAAACGCAATCTGTAATATCAAGTGGACCCCTACAAGCACCGGCTATGAACTTCCCGGAGGAAGCAGTTTCTATTGGACCTAGTTTTATGTGCTTCTCTATGAAGAATCCATCTTTATCTAATGAGCAATTTAAGAGTTCACCGATTTTCTTAGATTCTTTTGTTGCTTCCATTGCTGTTTGAAGAATCACTAAATCTGGTTTGTATCGAATGTTTTTTTCAAAATCAGTATTGTAATCGCCCTTTTTGTGAGAAATAACTTATTAGAAATTATAGCTGTGATTTCGAGTGAATTTCCTCAAATGATTATTTGAATAAATTTTAACCTTGAGTAGCTATTCATGAATGGTCAAGAAAACGGAAGATTCTTATGTATCCAGACTAATATTTTTCAGACTTTACATGCAAAACAGGAGTCTTATTACATCTATTACAACTATCTAGAGGATCAGTTAGAAATGAAAGTTTTAGTAACAGGAGCATTTGGCAATGTAGGTGCTAGCACCTTAAAGGCTTTAATTGCTAAAAATAAATATGAAATCACTTGTTTTGATAGACCAAAGATTGCTAATCGAAAAGAATCGAGGAAATTCAAGAAAGACGTAAAGATCATTTGGGGAGACTTGCGAAATCCAAAGAAAGTTGAAAAAGCAGTTAAAGGTCAAGATATTGTTCTCCATATTGGAGCAATTATACCACCTGCTGCTAATAGGAGCAGAAAACGAACCTTTGATATCAATCTTGGAGGAACAAAAAACATAGTTAATGCCATTCTAAAGCAAGCATCCAAACCAAAGATAATCTATACTTCCTCAGTAGCTGTGTACGGAGATGTAAGAGATCTTGGGGAGCATTGTATTGATATTGATTATCCTTTCAATCCCAGTCCCGATGATTTTTATGCTGTAACAAAAATACGATCAGAAGAGTATATTCGCGAATCTGGTGTCGATTTTGTTATCTTCAGACTTAGCTATATTCCAAACGCAGAGAAGATTGCTCTCACACCATTAATGTTCCGAATGCCATTGGATACACCCATTGAATTCACGCACACTTTAGATACCGGTTTAGCAATTGCAAATACTATTGAAAAGGAGAAAATGTTTGGGAAAGTATTCAACCTAGGTGGTGGGAAGAATAATCAATTGTATTATAAAGAATTTCTTGAGAACATGTTACCT
>JAGMDP010000131.1 GCA_023128635.1 Candidatus Heimdallarchaeota archaeon
TCCTAGAGTGAATAAGAATAATCCTATTCCAGCCCAAACAATTTCACTATATATAAATTGAGTTGCGAAATTAATTGAAAAATATAATTGTGAAGTTATCATTAGAATCAATGAACCAGAGAGTGTTAGTGTCGTAGTCATAGGCTCTCCTTTCAAGAATAACTCATTGAATACTGCTAAAACAACGATAGCTCCGGAAATTGCCATGAGTATTATCAAATTGTTACTGTATTGTAGTGATGTATATTCACCTAACGTTAATCCCAAGAATAAGAAAGTTAAAAGTAATGAGCTTGTTGTTGAGAATCGAATTGTAAGTGGAATTGTAGCACTAAAGAAGATTATTGAGATAATAAGACCATTCAAGAGATTTAATTCATAATTTTCTACAAACATAACTTGAGACATGGCAATAAAGGAAAGATAAGTACCCCAAAGGATCATATCTTTTGATAAGAGTTCTTTATTCTTGAAAAGTGAATAAGTTCTGAGAGATAAATCAACTTTATCTCTTGGATAATATTTGATTACAAGTATTGTCATTGTATAAAGGACCAATGGCAGAAGTAAACCAAAGTTAACTATGGATGCTTTTGTTGAAGAGCTAGCGATCCAAGAAAATGCTCTATTGAAAGTATATGAGAAAACAACGAATCCGACTTCGACAATTGTTATATTTCCTATGAATCGTCCTACTTTGAATTCTTCTTTCGGTACTGCTAAAATGATAGATATTACAGCAGTTCCTAATAAGATAATTGCGCAAATTAGCGAGAACACGTTAGCATTGGCTGCTCCTTCTGGTCGAATAATCGGTCCAATTGAACTCATTAATACCAACAAGATCGAATATAGGATATTCAACCCAGTTTTCTCTTTGTTCTTGATGATTACAAAAGATGTTGCTGCAGCCCAAACTAACCAGAGCAAAGAGATTGCATTGTATTCCACTCCTGATGCTACAAATCCTCGACCAAATTTCATGAAAGTTGTTAAAACAAACAACGTAACAGCTGAGAAGAGAATTGTAATTATTGTTTGAGTTATGTCCTCAAAGAGTATTACCAAAGTAAAGTAGAGAGCACAATAGATTACGAAAATCACTGTTATCGTTATTGAACCTGCAAAAGATCCAAATAAGCCACCAACAACAATTAAAGATATGAATGGAATAGGTATGAGGTATTTTGCGTTTTCTTTTTGCAGGTAGATAAAGCCGATTGTTCCTAAGGAAATTACTCCGTAAATCACTACAGAAACCCAATAGGGATTAAATTCACTTGCAGCTTCGAATGCTATGTATAACAAGTGAATTATTGTTAAAACAATGACTTGATGAGGTGTTTTTGCTACATCGAATTTCTTTGTTTTCTCTTCAGCACCTTCCATTACCACTTCTTTATTTGTTCTACCAGATGATTTACTCAAGAGTAGTTACCTCCTTTTGCTTCCAATTTATGAAGGGCGAGATATTCAGAACGATAAATACCAGAAATATCACTAGTGCTGCGTATGGAAATACTGCAAGTTTGTCACCCAATAAGAAGCTGAAAATAACTACTGTAGTAACAAGATTTGTAATAAGTGAGTACACACGCCAATTCTTGATCTGTGGTATAATGATTGGAAGATTAACAACCAGAGATGTCAATAATAACAAGATTATTCCCGCAAAACCATACCAATTGTTTGGCAATTTCCCAAGCAATCCAAGTAAGATAATATTGATAGCCGATAGTATGTTCCATGTCACGAATAAAGTATTTGAATCAGTTAGTACTTTCGTTATGAAAATACTCACAAAAGCCATAATAGTAAATGAGATTGCTACTATAAAGTATAATACTTGTTCTATCGTTGAACCAGGATTTATTAATGATAGCAGTAGAATCGCTTGTAATTCTGCAAAGACAAAAGAGATTACCGCTGTTGCAATATTGAAATGATTCTTGAATGTCTTCAATACACTAAGAATTCCAAAGACGAAAAACGATGCAAAGTATAAGACCGCTGTAACAGAATATTCTATTGGTGAACCCGAACCATAATTAAATCCAATGCTGAAGACAGAAATTATTCCAACGATAATTTGTCCAATTATCCAAATTGCAAAATTCGATTGCTTAAACTCTAAGTGTTTTTCTTGTATGAAACGATAATAGAAGGAAACACCTAGAAAAGCTAAACAGCTTATGAAAATTTCCCATGGATAAATCTGTCCCCAAGAAGCTTCTGTAGTACCACTATGAACTAATGGAATTGAAAGTATTACAAGTGCAATTGCTGGAAAGATTAACGATAGAAATGCCAAAATTCTTCTGTTAATTATTTCGATTGATTGTTTTGAGAATCGAATAACGAGGAGAATCATGATTGGAATTAACAGTAATGGGATGAATTCTAAAGCTACATTCTGACTAATTCTTGGGATTGAAATCAAAAGGGGTGTTACAGACATTGAAATAAGTGCACCCCACCATTTTTTGAAGAAAATAGCGACAAGTGAAGCTAATACAATCGGAATAATAAATCCGAAGAGACTACCAATTCCCCCACCTAAGACAATCTGTGTGTGCCAGAGAATGTCAGCAGCAGTAAAGATAATTGATGCATTAAATCCAATAAAAATAAGCATTTCAGAGTTGTTTAGTACCCCGAGTACTATAGAAATGATGGCAACACCATAGCTGAGGAATAGAAAGATTGTTGGATTGATATCAGCATACCCAAAAAATCCTCCAGTGAATAATACTACAAATCCTATGAAAATAATTACCGATGCGAGTTGAGGTATTGGGAGTTTTCGTCCTTCAGGTTTTGTGATACCTTCTTTTTCTATTGCATCACCCGATTCATAATCAACTTCAGCTATCTTATGTTTTTGTCTCCTTCGTTGCCATTTTGTTAGTAGGGAAGCGATTTCTCCTAATAGTACAATCCCTCCTCCGATTGAGTAGATGATTATTACTCGAGTGGATAAATTAGATACTTCAACAGCAACAAAGTATATTGTAACTGTTATACCGACACTAAAGAGTATAATAGCCAAATAGAAGAACCAATAATTCAATAAGCTCTTTTCAAGTTGTGACCACATTGTTTTTGGTTTTTCTACAAGCTCTTCTTCAACTCGAGATGGTTTGATTGCTACACTCGTTGGGATTGGTTGTACCCCGACTGCAGGAGTCGGTCTAATATCCATTGTTTTAGCAAGAATATTGCGTTTTGCTATAAAACGATTCTTTATTTGGAGCAATGAAGCTGCAATAGTTGCAATTATTTCCATTAAGTCATCAGAAAATTCTGTTTTCGTTAGATTTTGGAAATGACCGAAAATCTGCCCTAATCTATCAACCCTATTTAAGATTTCATCAATTTCTGTCAGTGGACTAGCATGTAATTGCAAACCACATTCTTTGCAGAAACGAATGTTAGGTACATTAACACCACAATTCCTACAAATTATACGGTTGCTATCGGGTTTCTGTTCCTTTGTGTCTTTAACAGGTTGTTTTTCAGACAAAATTTCCTCTTTTATCTCAACTTGTTTTAACAAAGATTGAAACTCTTCCCTGAAATTAAGAAGAACTTTTTCAGATTCAATTGATATTGTATCAAGCGATTTTACTCGCAAATCGTAAACTAAAGTCTTAATTTCCTGTAGTCGATTCAATAGATCGGTCACTTCGTCTAATTCAGAAGCGCCTAGAATCACACCACATTTCGGACAAAACCGACCTTTTGGTACGCTTTCACCACATGACTGACACGTAATTTTTTCACCAGTCGACAATAAAATGCCACCAGACCCAATAATTCTACTCGCGGGTATGTAATTAATGATAAAATCTAAGATATTAATACCTTTTCCAAATAATTAGAAAAATTTTAATGAAATCCCTTTGACCGTGAGAATTATAAATCAAGAATGTTGTTTACTGAATATAAGGTAAGAAAAATGTCAGAAGAAAAAATTGTTGAAAAAGATGATTGGAATACAATTCTAGGAGAATTGGACGAGATAGTTCGGGAAACGGATCGTTTATCTGCTATGTCACTAGGTGATAAGAACGCTTTTGAAGGTGAAGAATTTCCTGCGATGATTCATTTTATATCAGAGTTGAAGAAGGAAAAAAAGAGTCAATCTTGGGAAAAACTAGAGAGCTTTGCTCAAAAGACAAACGAGAATCTCAGGCTTCTTGAGGAAACACAGCAAATAAAAATGCATGATAAAAGAATTGATAGATCCTTTATTGGTGTTTTACCTAAAAAAACCGAGGAAATCGGGCAAAATGCTATGGAAATTCTAAATGAAATTCCTCTTGTTTTGCGAACGATAAATGAATCAATAGAAGCTTTACTTATTGACATTAAACTCAAAATTGGTTTTCCAATTATACGAATAGAAAAAGAGATTCTAGATATAAAACATCAAATAGAATTATTGGAAAGTGAGATTAGATTTCATACAAAAACTAAGAAAGCACTTGTTAGTCGCGATGAAAGAATGATCTATACTCAAGCTTACCAAGAAACTATTCATGAAATACTCGATAAAGCTCAAAGTTATGTTACTAGAGGAATGAAAGCTCACTCTAAAGCATTCGAAGATGTTTACAATCGCTATATAACTAGAATCAATAATTATCGACAAAGTCCAGCTTTTGATGACTATATCGGAGAAAATTGTACAGAAGTAGAAAAGGCTATCGATAATTGGCCTACTGAGGGATTTAAGGCTTTTACTAAAGCATTAAAGTTTATTCGACAAATTGATGACCGACTTAGCGATACTCGACAAGTATACATTCAACAAATTAAAGCTGAACTTGAGAAAGATATCAGTGAGTTTGTCACAAAAATAGAAAGTCTTTACAAATTGGAATCAGAAGTAGCAGCTACTTCATATATGAAAATGAAAGAAACTTCTGAGAAGGTTATTTCTGCAGTTAACTTCTTCTTAAAAACAACTGATGTTGTATTGGCTGATCCACGAGATAAGCTAATCAATGATGAAAAGATTCTTCGCGATACAACTAAAATGACAGTGCTTGCTTTTGATGCAACATATGGTAGCTATGAAGTAAAATTAAACGATTATATTAAACAAATCCCTCCTAGTAAGAGTACAAGAAAAATTCTAGAGTTAATAAATGAAACAAAAGAAATTTGTTCAAATCCCAATAATCTAGTTGATGCTTTTAATACAATTCCAACATTACTTGATTTCAAAAAGAATGTTGACTTATTGCTAAAAGAAATGGCCTCTGATATTATGGGTACTCAAACTAAATTTGTGAAGAGGATTAAGAATATTAACAAAATCATTGGAAAAGGTGAAGCAATTGCAGTACCATCTGATGACGAGCTTATCAATATTGAGAAAGTAAATCTGGATGACCCAGTTTCATTAAATAAAATATCAGAGTTGCTTAAGGAAAGCTTAGTGCAAACAGCAAACGCTTTAGCAGGTTATGAGGAGAACTTCTCTGAGGGTTTAGGTATAAGTATAAACCCAAATCTAGAAGCTAGAATCTCGAAATACAGAAGACCATCATATAGTCCAACAGTGAAACAAGCCAATAAAGCAATGAATGAGTTAGAAAAATTCGCCAAAAAACTTGCTATTGATACAGGCGATGCAATAACAAATTATGCAAAGAACTTGAATAAATTTACTGTGATTTCATCAGCGTTAAAAGCCCTCCAAAAACTCTTAAGAGCTATTGGAAAGGATGCAATTGCTGGAAAGCTAACAATCTCACAAATAACTACTAGGTTAGAGAATGCAATTGTTGAATACTCTAAACTAATTGAAGAAGTTATATCTGAGCATTCTGAGGATTTAAGCATAATTATGAAAAGTATGGCTGAAGCTCATATTAGTGATGGGATAACACTTGAGAATTTTGTTTCAAAACATAACGAACTAGTAAGTAATATTTCATTGGAATCTGTTTTAAAACAACGAGAAAAGAAAAAACCCCCATTAGTATGTAAAGTTTGCAAGGGAAAAATAGTCTCACAACGATCGGAATACAATGAAATGCTAGGCCTCGATGTGTTGATCATAAAGTGCGAAAACGGTCATGATGATAATATTATAGGTTTCGGAGATGATAAACCCGAGGAGGAAGAGGAACAAGAAGTCATTGAAATCAAATGTACAAAATGTGGATCAGATACACTAACACCAACTAAAATTGACATTTATACAAAAGATGAGCTTGTTGTCTCTGCTGATTGTCCAAAGAACCATAAAAGTGACTTTACTATAAAGAAAAAATAAATAGACTTAATCTAGATAACATCTATAGTATAGTAATTGCAATAAAGCTGAGCTTTAAATAATAAATCATTGTAGAGGATAAACAATCCTCTACTAATGGGTTCTTGCCGAAAGATGACTGAATATAAACGAGATCCACTTCGTTCTCAAGCGAGAAGAGATATCTTGAAAGCTATAGGGGATAATGAAATCATAAACAAACATGAGATTGTGAAACTCACTGACTTGAGTCCTTTAACAATAAATTCAATCTTGAGAGAATTCAGAAATTATAAAATTGTTACTTGTCATGCTGGAGGGCTATACGCGTTATCCGGAGAAGGCAGAGAAGTCTATATCCAAATGTTAAACGATAAGAGATATAAGAAAAAAGAATATGAACGTAGAATGAAGAAAACGTGGAGTAAGGAAAATGAAGTTAGAAATATTCATACTCTAGTGATCGATGAAGACGAAGACTCTAAAGATAGTTCGGAAGAATAGATTACTTCTTTTTAGGTACTTGAGTAGTGACTTTTTCATATTGATGTTGCCATGAGCCAAAGATAATACCATCGTTGGACCATCTTCTTAGAATTTTCAAAATCTCGGGAGAGATTATTTTAGGTTTTATATTTTCGTATTTTGTTCCTGGCAGTGGTATGAGATAATGCATGTGAATTTTTGATTTCTTTGCTATGAGTTCTTTACAGAGACTAATGGTCTCGAATTGGTCAGCTTCGGTTTCATTTGGAAACCCTAAGATAAAATCGACATTCATAATAAAATTATATTTATTTGCTAATTCGACAGCATCAAGAACTTGCTCAACAGTATGACCTCTTCTTATTGACGAAAGTATCTTTGGGCTTCCTGATTGGGCACCCATTGTTAAATTATCATTATCACAAAACTCTTGAGTAATTCTCAGGGTTTCTTCTGTTACAGATTCTGGTCGAACCTCAGAAGGAAATGTTCCAAAGAATATTCTTTTTCGATTTTTAGCTTTGAGATTGTACAACCCAGAAAGCATTTGTTTTATTTTTGC
>JAGMDP010000132.1 GCA_023128635.1 Candidatus Heimdallarchaeota archaeon
CGCACAATCTCAGTTACTGAAACTCTTCTTTTGTACCGAATAAAAGACATGAGACGAGCTTCTTTCGAATCAAATCGTAATTCTTGTTGGATTTTTTCTTTAGTTTGAGTTCCTAATTCTCTTCTACTTTCTTCTTTGATGCCAAATAACCGGCCTACTGTAGGTCCTATTTTTTTGAACCTATCAATTGGGATGGGATCTCCTGATACTAAGAATTCTTTACCAAACATTAGATCAAAATGATCTGCAACACGGTTTAATCGCTTAAAGGTCACCGGTGCCTGTTCACTTGGATCTGTGCATGCGACAAAGATTAATTGATTGCTCAGTTTGAAAACGAATCTATTTCTATCTGTTTCAATCCATTTTATTTCTGCTCCAAATGAACCAACAAAGGAATTCACTGCACTCAAAAAGCCACTAATTAAATTCTCATCGCTGTCACTATTATCATATTTTTGATGAAACAGGCAAGTTCCTGATTCTTGTAGAATCCATATTTGTTGCAAATTCAATTGCTCTTCACCTTGTTACTCGAATTACCTCAACTACTAATTACAAAAGGAATTTTTAGGATTTTAAGGCACGTAGTATCTACATAATCTGATAATACTATTTTGAAGATAAAAAAACGAGGATTTAATGTAAACCCTCTAACTAAGAATAACAATCTGATCTAAACGATTGATAAGCCACCAACCTGCTGGGATTAAGATAATTGTTCCTATACAAGCTTCAGCTAATGCGATAACTAGAAAACCCAGCCACCAACCTACAAGATAAAACCACAATAATCCTTTAAGCGATCGTGTAAAGGTTATTTCTCTTTGCACCGGGTTTTCATAAAGTGAGAAGACATAACCAATCCGTTCAAAGAACCAAATACCTAGTGGTGCTGAGATTATCAAGGCTGTGAAAATAAAACCTAAAAAGTACCAAATGGGTGTTAACCACGAACCAATAAATATTACCCACAGAAATCTCAAGATGATATTAGTCATTTTCATGTCACCTGTTTTTGTAGTCATTTATGCTATTGTGAAATATAAACATAGTGCGGAGAATTTCACCTAGCTATTCAGTAAATTTTTCTAATATTCGATTTGTAGGGTAATTAATATAAATGAATGGTTTTTGGAGTAATATAATGCTTATTGATGTTTGAAGGCGAAGAAATTGACACAAGAATTTGACCTTGGTGATGACTCAGAGGATATTATCGGTCGTGGAACCTGGATTGATAAATTAGCACTCGATGTGTTAGAACGTAAAGATAACCTTAAAGGAAAACATCCAGAAGTAATTAGAACTGAAAGCGGTCTCGGTGCATCGGGTTTCCCCCATATTGGTTCTTTTGCTGACGCTTCAAGAGCTTTTGGGTTTAAACTAGCAATTGAAGACTTAGATAGAAAATCGGAGTTTATAGCTTTTGCAGATGATATGGATGGACTTCGCAAAGTTCCGGCAGGAACACCTCCAGAATTAAAAGAGCACCTTGGGAAGCCTGTATCTATGATTCCTGATCCTTGGGGTTGTCATAACAGCTATGGTCAACATATGTCTTCATTACTTATCGATTCTATTAATCAAGCAGGAATTATTTGTACCCCTACCTCAGCAAATGAATTGTATACTTCTGGTAAGATGGCTCCACAAGTCAAGAAACTTTTAGCTCAAGCAAAACGTGCTGGAGAAATTATAAAAGAAACAACTGGACAAGAGAAGTATTTAGAAGCACTTCCCTATCATGCGATATGCAAGCAATGTGGGAAAATATACACAACTAAGGCAATTAGCTTTGACGAAAAGAAAGGTCAAGTAGAATATATCTGTGAAGGAGATGAAATTCGCGGTAAAATACTCGATGGGTGTGGATACCAAGGATGGGCAGATATTGGCAAAGGAGAAGGAAAACTTACGTGGAAAACTGAATTTGCAGCAAGATGGGATTTACTCCAAATTGATTTTGAGGCTTTTGGCAAAGATATCTTTGAATCTGTTACATGTAATGATCAAATCTGCAAAGAAATCTTTGAATACGAACCACCAACTCATGCAAGGTATGAAATGTTCTTAGATAAAGGAGGGCACAAAATTTCAAAATCCACTGGGAATGTGTTTACTCCACAAACTTGGTTCAATTATGGTTCAACTCAGTCTTTAGCACTTCTTACTTACAAACGAATGGCTGGTAGTAGAACCTTAGCAGTTGACGATATTCCAATTTATATGAAAGAATTGGATTATTTAGAAAATATCTATTTTGGTAGAATAAAGGAAGGTAATGCTGCCCGAAAGAGAAAGATGAATGGCCTCTTTGAGTATTGTTGGCATCTTAAGCAACCCGAAAAAAGATCACTACAAATTCCTTATTCATTACTCGTTAACCTCATATCTGTAGCTCCAGAAAGTGCATATGAAGAATTTATTGAATCTAGATTAATAGAATACGGCTATCTTAGAGATGGTGCTACATTCAAAGATGTTAAAGAAAGAGTCCAATATGCTGCTAATTGGGTTAAGGATTTTGCACAGTTAGAAGAAATTACCGTAGAACTTGATGAAAAACAAAAAGCATCTCTCAAGGACTTGATAAAAGAACTGAAAGGTTTAGTAGAAGCGGATGACATTCAAAGCAGAATTTTCGAAATTGCACGGCAATATAAAATGAAACCTGGAGAATTCTTCAAGTTATTATATCAAATTCTTTTGAACACAGACCGAGGTCCCAAATTAGGACCATATATTCAGACTATCGGAGCAGAACAAGCAATCAAAACTATAAAGAAAAATCTAAAATAAATTATAGATTTGGTATTATTAGAGGATGCTTGTTATTAGACAAAATAACTACTTTGCTTTCCTCCATTTCAAAGACTTGCTGATAGTCAGGAAGCCCATCAATGATTTGATTTGTGAACGCTTGGATATCTTCAATGTAGGGCATGTTTGCTCGAGTAACACGATATTGAGAAAATCCAACAGGCGAAAACCCCTTAACTTCAACGAAAGATGGATTTGCTTTCTGAATCAATGGAATAAATTCTTTTGGATTAATCATATTGATTTTCTTTGCCATCGTTAACCTTGCTACTGTTCTATTTTCCATTGTTGACATTAATTCCAAACTTCTAATGATGCGTTCCCATCCATCATTTATTAATGGTTTACAAGTCTTAATGTACTCCTTCTTATTTGGAGCAGGAATTGTGATATACAATTGTGTTGGAAAAATCTTCTCTTTAATCATTTTTTGAAAAGCATCCGGATTAGTCCCATTGGAAACAAGAAAAGTAGACAATCCTTCTTTCTCGAGTAATTTTAGCAGATCGGTAAGAAATGGATATAATGTGGGCTCACCTGCAAGACTCAATGCTACATGTTTAGGATTTGAAGCTTCTTCGAATTTTTCCTTTGAGACAACTGGTTTGTAACCCGAGATACATCTCTTCCAACCCCATTTCAACCCTTCATATACTTCTTCAGGTGTATCGAATTCGGATTCATCAACATCCCAAACTGGCTTCAATCCTATGTCTTTTTCTTGTAATCGCCAACAAAACAAACATTGATGATTACATAAAAGAGTTGGAGTTGCTTGAATACATCTATGGCTCTGTATACCATAAGCTGATTTGTAACAGAATCTGTCTTCTTTTAGATAATTGTGAGTCCATAAGCACTTCTTTACTGCAATTTGTTTTCCATATAACTGATACCCTTGTTTCAATAGGCGTTCTTTTATTTGCGGCGAAATAACCGAGGGCACAATATTGTCAGTTTTAGACATTACAAAATCTTCTCGTAAAAGTGTTGAATTCTCTATGGTTTAAACCAAACAAAACCATAATATCGTATTTGATTGGACTTTTGAATAGAAGCAATAACGAATTTCTTGCGAACTGATGTAGCTAGTCTTCCAGCTCGAACTAATTCCATAGCACTAAGTTTAGTACCTCGAGCTATTGAAGTTATAACATAAGGTGAATGATCCAAACCTGGTCCTTTATGGTAAACTGCAAAATCTGCCCCAAATTTTAATCCTGGTCGTGGGATCATACCTCTTTTTCTAATATCCTTGTAGATCAACATTTTTTCATCGAATAATTTCAAAGTATCTTTGCCTTTTTTTTCTAATTTCTTGAGTGTGACTTCTTCCTTACTTCCTTGGTAATAGATAACAATTCTTTCCTTTTCAAGTAAATAGCAAGCTTCTATTAATGTTAATTCAAGGGGTCGATCAAAATTATCGCCTTTTGGTTTTCTAATACCAAGTGGTTTACCAAAAAAACCAGAATTATAGACTTTAGAGCCTTGTGCGTGATCCCAAATCATAACTCTATTTCTAATTAATTCAGCAGAAACAGCCGCTTTCTTTTTAGATTTATTTTGCTTTTTCTTTTTTGGGATCATTAAATTTCAAACCCGAGACTTCTCTGATATTCGTTTGGATTTATTCTTGAAGAAATTATAACTCATAGATTAATATAATTTCTTTCACAAAATGATAAAATAAAGGAAAAAAGAATTGAATTTTTTGTTTTATCGAGACATAGCATAAATACGAGTGTACGATGCGACATCTCTGGCTGAATCTATCATATCTTCAATTCTATCAACAGCTTCTCTTATGAACAAATTAACACCTTTTTGTGCTTCCATATTAGCTAGTTCAATGATTAGAGCACGGTAATTTGCATCTGCTTTGTTTTCCATAATTTCAATAGATTCAGAGATTTCAATCACTTTATCTAAGTTTTGGAAAAGTGCTCTCTGTAAATCAGTCAATGATTTTGATACAATACGGGTTTTTTCGATGAGTGCTAACAAATTCTTAACGAGATTTTTAGGGGGGACCCATTCGTTATCTAGTTGCTGCAAGAAAAAAGCAGCCCCTTGACCAAGATCAATAATCTGATCTATAGATCTGACTATTTGCATTAATTCTTGTCTAAATAATAATGTAGGACCTGCATTACTAATTTCCTTCATAGCGCTCTTTTTTAGGGAATTTGCTTTTGATTCCAAAGAATTTAAATCTTTAATATATTTGTTAAATTTATCTCGACCAGTGGTTTTCCAACAATCAACTATTTTTGCTAACATTTCTGTTCCACTAAGAACAACTCTTGTGTGATCTAGTATTATGTCTAAAACTTTTTTCTCTACATTGTTACCATTTGTGTGATATACCATTTTTTTGCTTCCTGTATAGTTATTGTTGTCTCTGATTTCTAAGGGCAAGCGATAGAATCTACTTTTTAACCTTTTAGGTAACATAGGGTTTTCAAAACCCTATTGTCTAGATAATAAAATAGTTTATTAAAAAGAGGAGGTATTACAAAGACCAGAGAAATTGATTGAATGAGAAGCAAATAAAGTAATTCAAATTGAGTTGTGATTAAAATGATTGATAGTACTTTTGATGATATTGCTGAAGTAGCAACAAAACAATACTCGAAAGACGCAAGAAAGGAATTGGAAAAACAACTCAATGAATTTTCAAAAGCAAGTACTAATAACATTGTGAAGAAACTTGGTCTTCCTCAAGTTTTAATGCTGTTCTCAGCAACAATAGCTAAAAGTAATAAGCATGAAATAATTGAGGAGCATGATGTTCAGGAAGCATATTCACTATTGAAATATCTTATTTCAAGAGATTTAGTACAGGATTTCATCAAATTTGAATCAATAAACTTGGGTTTACCTCAAAGTGAAAAAACCTCCGGGAAACTAGCTGAACTTCTAAAAATTTCGAGTGATATGAAAACAAAGAATAATTTAGATAATAAAATCACAAGATTAACAACATTTCTTTCTAATCAAAAACTATCAAATAAACATATAAATAGATTTGAGATTGAAATGAGAGCTGCAATTCTGTTGGTTTCTCGTTTAATTGCAATTGGTCGTTCTCATCAATACATTAGGGTAAATCCTGATGATATTGATCTGAGTTATGACATTATACGTTTTCTGATTTTCAAGCTCGAAACTACCAAGATTAAGATTCTAAAGGAACTCTACTCCATAGATGATGAAAAGATTTGGCGTAAAATCCCTAAAATGATATTTGACCAATCTACTCATGATCATCTTAGTGAAACTGCTTATGCTCAATGGGAAAATGAACTTCCGGATACATTTGAAACCCTAAAGAAACATCTCAATTGTAGCTCTAGACCATTCATATCAGCAATCTTAGGTTTTAGTGAGATTTATGGAGCTAAAAATGACCTCTCAAAAATTAATTCTGATGATTTAAATTACATCCTTGAAGATTTCGAAAAAATGATTTTTGGGAGCTTAAGTCCAATGATAATTGAAGAAAATGGTGTTAGTATTATTTTTACAGAAGATGGATTAAGATTACTTGGTAATATTTCTCAATGGGTTACCTCTATTATTGTGAATAGGTTGGGTAAAGATGAATTTGTTCTTAATTATTCTTCTACAGTTCCAAGACAAATCTCTCTTTTACTGTTCATTTCCTTTGTTGAAAGGATAAAATCAAATGAAAGTAAAATTAGCATAAAACATATATTGAAATCTGTCTTGAAATGGACACATCAATTAAAAAACCTCCCCGCATCAATTAGTTATAATTAGAATTATTCTGGAAAGTGTTCATATCTTGGCAAAAGTGACTATAATTGGCATAACTCATATTGATTCTGAGAGTCAAGATAAAGTGTCCAGAATTCTTGAAGAAGTTAAACCTGATGCTGTTTGTTTGGAATTAGATGAATATCGTTTAAACGCGCTACTAGAAAATGAAACTACTGAATTGTCTGCTAAACTTGAAACTGTTAAAGATACTAATGATTTGTCTGATGTAAAAGGTGAAGTTGAAGAAGAAAAAGCCCCATTCAATTATGAACAAAATTTCGCAGCAGTTTTAGAGGATATTGGTTTTTTTGAGAGTGAATTGGCTCGTATCACATATACAGACCAACCTGGTAAGGAAATGCTGATTGCTTATAAATTAGCAAAGAAAATGGGTGCAGTAATATTTCTCATTGATAGATCTATTCAAGACATAAGTAAAGTTCTCGAGGAAGAAGTGTCCGAAGAGGAAGCTGCAAAATTCCAACAACTTATTGACGAACTCATGTATGATAAAAAAATTGTAGCTAAACCACTAAATCAGGATGAATTGCCACTAAGCGAACCGCTAAAAAATTTTAATGAGCTAGAAGATGATGAAGAAATTAATCTAAATGAAGTGATAGAGATTTTCAAGGATCAAGAATCACTAGAGTCAATATTATCCGTTTTTAATAGTAACTTTCCTCAATTATATTCCATACTTCTAGAAGATCGTAATGTCTACATGTCAAAACAAATACTCAAAGTAATTAAGAAATACAGCAATATTGTCGTAGTTTTGGGCTATGGGCATGTACAAGAAATTAGCAAAATCTTGAATGAAACTAATGATAGTCTTTCTGTTGTGGTTATGAACTAAGTTCTTTTCAGTTCTTTAACGAATAACCCGATCATCTACTTGGAAATCTTCTCCACCTTGCCAAATAAATTGCATTTTACCATAAAGAGTATCGATATTCACGTTTGTTTTTGCACTTACTGGAAAAGTTTCTGGGAGCATTTGCATTTCTTCAACTAATTGTAGCATTTTCGTTGCCATTTCTCTTCTTTCACCAGTTACATTATTGTTTATTCCATCCTCAAATTTAAACGAGTCTTCAATCCAATCTAGTACTTCTTCTAGTTGTTCATTTTCTATCAAATCACTTTTGGATATTATATTTAGTTGCGGATAAAAGAATCTCATTTGAACGTTAAGTGACAACATCAGTGAAGTTAGTAATCCATAAGGTGTTCGAGAAAGGTTTGCATCCATCAAATTGACAAGGACTTTTCTTATCCCAGGTATTTGATTGGCAAAAATTATTCCTGTTGATCGAAAAGCAAACAACTCCATTTGACCAGGAGTATCTACCAGAAGAATGTCTGGTGATCCATCACTAATTTCCTCAAGAATGCCTTGAGATTGTGAGGTAATTAAATCTACAGCAGCAACTAATCCTCCATTTGGTCCGAGTTCAAATTCATTCATAATTTCATTAATGTCAATGTAAGCTCTCACATCTATATCTGGTGCATAAGGTAGTCTCAGAACTCCTGGATCCATATTTAATGTATTAACATTTATCTCGTTTAATTTCAAGTAATCAACTAATGTTGATGTCAGAAAACTTTTTCCTGATCCTGCAGTTCCTACTATAAAAGCTGTGTACATAATTATTTTACCTCACATACAATTTCATTCTGTAATAATCGTAATTTTAGGTTTCTTACCTTTAACTCCTCTCATACTTTTAATGATTTTAATCAATTCTTCCTCAACTTGTACTAGTATTTTCTCTTCTTCTTGTGTACAATTAGTGGTTGCGTGAATTTCAACTTCTATAATTCTCGTATCAGCAGTACTATAACTCCTAGGATGTGTTTTGATATATACTGAAGGATACTTTTCTCGCACTGGACTGATAGAAGCTGCCAACTCACTTTCTGGTATATGATTTACAATTATGGATCGTTCATATAAGTGCTGGTTGTTTTCGGATGAAAAATACTTGATCATTTCGAAATCAAAAATTGATTTCATTTCCCGTGGTACTCCCGGAAGAGAGAAAACCTTTGTGTTTTCTATTTTTAATAAAACGCCGGGTGCTGATCCCTCTCTGTTTTGTAATGGAATAGCTCCTTCAGGAAGCATAGCCATTCTTTTTCTTTCTTTAGATAAATGTAACTCAATATCTCTTTGCTTCTTTAGATTCAGAATTCGTTGTTTTATTAATTCAAGTGCATCTGGATTGAGCTCTAATTTTTTATCCGCTGCTAATGCTACTGCTTCTAATGCGACATCATCGAACGTTGGTCCCAAACCACCAGAAGTAATTATAATGTCTGGTTGTCTGTTAACTCCTTCTCTTATCGCTTGTTCCATTTCTTTGAGGTTATCTGCAATAGTAGTTATTCTCGAGACGAGCCCACCAAGCGTTGAAATTCTTTTTCCGAGCCAATTTGCGTTTGTATTAACAGTTTTTCCAATTAAAAGCTCATTTCCAAAACAAATGATTTCAACAGTAATCATCTAACACACAACTTCATTTTCATATGATAAAAGCATCAACAACCATTTGCCATTGTCTTGGTGCAGACATACGAACACGTTTGACTTGTAGTATTTCTTTAATTTCTCTATTATTCTTTTGAATTTCTCTAGTCAGATCAGCGACAATAATCTCTTCAGGATGTTCATCTTTAACAAATTCAAAGAAATGAATTATTCCTCCTGATTTCTTCAACACATCACAAGCCACATCAATGAACTCAATAGCATAACCTGGAAGATTCATAATTACTCTATCTGCAATATTAGTGAGGTTCTGTTCCTTCACAACTACTCTACTGTCACCACAAATTGGTTTAACTTCCCCAACTAGTTTATTCAGTTTGATGTTTTCTTGTAGTAAATTAATTGCTTCAGGATTTATATCAATAGCATAAAGTGTAGCATTCGTGTTCTTAGCTATTGGAATTACAAAAGGTCCAACACCACAAAAGAGATCGACAATCACCTCGTCAGACTTAACTTGTGTAGCAATTCGATTATGCTCCTCACTTAGTCTAGGACTAAAATATGCTTTTGCGATATCTACAACTAATCTTGATCCATGTTCTTTGTAAATTGTTCTAGTTTT
>JAGMDP010000133.1 GCA_023128635.1 Candidatus Heimdallarchaeota archaeon
CTTTCTTCGTTAACTTGAACACTCTCACTTGAAGTACTTGTGTATGATGCTTACAGAAGAGCATATTGGCACTTTAATTGTGATGTTTATTTTACAATTGAAATAAAATCTGATGAATTACAACAACAGGTCCAAGTGAAACATCATATAATGATTTTAATCCAATCAAATTGCTTTATGGTTTAATACCAATAGGATTTCTTTCAATTGGTATTCCTATTTGGATTTTAAAGAAAAAAAGATAGATTCTTCTTTAGAAAGAATTGATGGTGGAGTGGAGGAGATTTGAACTCCCGACCAGCAAGTTTCTCTAAAGAGAGCACCGCTCCAAAATTACATCATTCCGAACGGTCAGTATTTTTGTTTACTTTTTCTGGAGCCTGCCGTGCTGCCTGGCTACACTACCACTCCATGGTTGTGCACTTTTTTCTGCTTGCTTGACCTATAAAACATTTTCGATTTTAATGAGATTCTATTTTTTTTCTTTTAACTCGATAATTAATCAAATGTTTATTAATTCGTTTCTCTCTTCAGAAATAGAGTGATAAAAAAATGGATTCTGGCATCAGGAAAGTTAGATGGTATGAATGGTCAAAGTTTAAGAAATCTATGATTCGAAACATGAGTCACGATCCTCAAATATCACAAACTAATTTATTCGTCAGGTTCTTGATGTTTATTTGGTTCAGAATTAAAGCTGAGAATTATTTTTACATTAAGGATGACGAAATTGCTGGTATACTTTCCTTAAGTAAAAATCGTGGTGATCAATTATTTATTTACACCATTGCAGTTGAATCTACTTTCAGAAAACAAGGTATTGGAAAAGCATTAATGACTTTCTCAGAATCAAGAGCTTCGGAATTGAACAAGAGCTTTCTAGCTTTAGTTGTTATGGCCAATAATTCTTCAGCTATCTCACTTTATGAAAAGCTTGGTTATAGAAGAGTTGGTGAAGGAATCACTTATCTATCAATTATGGTTGATAAAATCCAATCCAGCGAAACAAACTCATTAGAGCTCAGAAAGCATAACTTCAATGATAGTAACTTAATGGTAATACTGAAACAATTTGTTCTAGGAGAGATTGAAGCTGTATCTGGTAAAGCTGGTTTAGAGTATTTTGAATGGATTAGTTATCCGGATTACTATGCTTCAATGAAAAAAATCATTCAAAAAGAAAGACAATTGATTTATTCAATCTATAGTGATGAAATTTTAGTTGGTTTTCTTTTGCTAAGTGATAGAAAGCAACAAAGAACTGTAGCAGTTTCTTCCCATGTTGATACCTGGAATTTTGAATTCCTCAATAATCTCTCATCTTCACTAATGAGAATTCCCAGCTCATCTGGTGAAATCAATACATTAAGATTTAAATTATCAATTAATAAAGTTGAGAAAATGAATTTCTTGAATCAAACAGTTTTCGAAAGAGATTTTTCAAGAAATAAAATGTTGATGTTTAGAAAACTCTGAAACTCTTCTTTGTTTTCTTCCCATCATTTCTTTTGAGTTTATTTGAGAGTGAGAACTCTTTTTGAGTTTTCAGTTATTACTTTGTCGATTAATTCTTGATCTATTCCTTCCTTTACACAATACGGAACGAATTTGTCAAAGAATGTTGCATATGGGCGAATATTTTGAATTTCATTTTCTTCTTTGTTCTCTTTTATCTTAAAGGAACCTGAGTCTTGACCAAATAGTAATTTGCTAATTATATTCTCATCACTCATTTTCTTTATTGCTGGAGGATATTTTTTGTAAGATTTCGCACCTGCTATCCCATCAAATTCTATCCACATTCCTTCCTTTGCGACTTCATATATTAACGGAAAATCCATCCTTACATCTGCATGAACCCAGATAAAATTATCAAATGGTAATTTCTCTTCCCTTAAAATATCAAAAGTACGTCTAACACTAGGTTTACTCCAAACATGGCATTGAATTCGAAAACCTGTATCCAAACTTGTTTTTATAGCCGCCCGAAGCAGTTTCTCTTGTAATGGAAATACTTCTCCTTCATCCCCAAGTGCCATTTTAATAAAACCTGGTTTTATTCCTGTCTCATCTATTCCTTCTTCAAATTCCTTTATCCATACTGAAGCAATCTCATCAACTGATTTTTCCTTAATATCTTTTGGAACAGTTTTTCCTTTAACATTAGAACCATCCCAAGCACCAGTACATGTGATTATATTCAATCCGGATTTTTCTGCACACTCTTTTAAAACTTCTAAATCACGACCAAGTCCATTAGGAGTAGCTTCAACAATAGTTGAACAACCCTTGTTCTTCACATCAATCAAATATGGTAAAACACAATCAACAACTTCATCAGTTGTATAAGTTTTCTTAACCATGTTTATACCATCTAGATCCACTAAAATATGCTCATGCATGAGTGTTACGCCTAAATCATCCTCAGAAATAGGACCTAAAACAGTATTAATCATACCAGTCAGTTCCCTCTAAATGTCTAATTTAACATTCGTGAAGAATATAAAAACTATTCAGACTACTCTTGAATTCAAGAAAACTTCTCTTTGTTTTCTTCCCACCATTTCATCCATTGATCTATTCTTTTTTCGCGATTTTCTTTTGTCATACCAGCAACGAATCCAAATCCGGGATTTCCAAGAGCTCTACGTAAGAGTACTATTTGACCCATATGTCCCATGAAGTGTAGTGATACTCTTTGAATTGCTTGCATAAGTGATTCCTTTGATTTTTTCCCAGCATCAGCTTCTGGTACTTGTCTAAATTTCTCTTCCGGCAATTTGTTTAGATAGTCAAATGCATCTTTGCGAATTTCAAGATAGCTTTCAATTAATTCCTTGAAAGATGTTGGTAATCCCTCTTCTATTTCTTCTTTTGAAACTCCAAACGAATAACATGCGCCTTCTTTTTCTGAGAGTTTTCGATATCCTTGACATAATTCTCCACAAATGAAATCCATATGCGAAGCACAATGGCCAAAAATCCAACCAATAGGATTTACATCATCTTTTATTTGTTTCAGTACTTGCTCATTCTCTAAATTTATTGTAGAGAGTAATAAATTGCAATCTGCTATCTCGAGTAATGTTATCGATAATTCCTTAATATTTCGTTTATCATTTATTGTATCTGTCATTTTAACCACACAAAATAATTTCCAATTTATCTATGTTAATTTTGTTAGCATTCAATTAGAAACTTGTGGTTTACTTTTTGATTATTGAATTGAAAGGAAAATGTTCTTAACTCATTAATTGTAAATTGATGATACATAGTATGTTAAATGGCAGTATTAGTTATACAGGAGATTTCAAGTTTTGACTGATTGTGTTTTATTTCTTCATGGCCATCAACCCTATTATAACGAAGAATTTATTGTAAAGGAGATTACTTGGCAAAGTTATGGTCCTATGTTTAAAATGCTTTCAGATCTAAGTAAGAATCACCAGTTTTCTATTAATCTCTCTTTAACTGGTAGTGTAATTCAATGGTTTGAGCGTACCCATAACGATTTCTTGATTTCAACTTTAGGTGAGTTAATTGATCAAGGGGTTGTTGAAGTCTTATTGTCTCCCTTTTATCATGCTCCCTTCGTTTTCACTGATGATGGATTTATCAAAGAGCAATTTTATCACCATCGAAAAATGGTGAAAGAAATGTTTGGAAAAGAAATGAGAGGTTTATTCCCGCCGGAACTAGTTTTTTCAACTCACAAGAACCATCTCCTCCAAGAGCTAGACATCGATTATTCCATCATTGAAGGTATGTATGGAGCTTTCTATACTGATGATGTGGAAGGTATTTGGAAACTGGAAACAGAAAAAGATATCTTCATTATACCTAGAAATCGAGCACTTAGTTGGCATTTCTCAGACAATGCCTTTCCAAATGGGCAGTGGATGCTCGAGACAATTAATAAGAAAAATGGTCCTGTAGCTATTGGTTGTGACCTTGAGTGTTTTGGTCATCATAGAGGAAAAGATTCCTTCAGATTTCTTGATTACTTTCTAACTAATGCTGAGAAAGCGAATGTTCATTTATCTCGAGCAGAAGAGGTTGTAAAACGAAATAAGAAGAATGCTCAATTGTATCAAGCCGAAGAAGTTACAACCTGGGCTAGAAGTATAAACGTATTTTTCCCTCATTCCAAGATAATTGAAATGTGGTTTGCGAGAAACGATGCTGTTTCAACGTATCATCGTATTGAATATCTTTACTTTAAACTTGAAAGTATGTTGCAGAAACGTGTTGCTTCAGATGGTGATAAGAAACTAAAGAAACTCTTGGAGCAAGTAATAGATATTAAAATAAAAAAACTTGATGATATTCGTTGGGGAATTTATCGCGAATTAACAGATGCTGCTCTTTACCATGAAGATTTCTCCAATGAAAATACCTATCGAGCAATGATGGATCGTTGTGGTTGGGTAAAAGGTCGTTTGTGGAAAGTTGAAGAGAAATTGACTGAGATTATGAATAAACTCTAAATTTCATTCTTTGATTTTGTTTTATTATTTCTTACTAATCAAGATGTAAATCTACGGGGAATGGTAAATCCTTCATTGATTCCCTAATAAACGAAGCAAATTCTTCAGTCAATTCTTGTCCTTTATGTTTCTTACTAATTACTGTATAGCTATTAGGTTGTATTTCTTTCAGAAAATCAATTAATCCTTGAACATTCCTTTTAGTATCATTCAGATCTCTGACAAATTTAGTATCAAACATTAGGTTTCCTTTGAAATGTTTGCTGAATTCCTTTAGACCATTCAAAGTGTCTTGTAATCGAACATCTTCAAGTGGTCTGCATATCTTCTTGAATTCCTTATTATAGACACTATTCAAATTACACCCTAGAATTGTACATTTAGCAAATTCATTTTGAACATCTTTTCGATTCAGTAAAGAACCATTTGTATAGGCAATAATACCTATGCTTGGAAACTTCTCTCTGATTTTATCTGCTAATTCACCGAACCCACTATAAAGAGCAGGTTCGCCGCTTCCAGTAAGTAAAATGTATTCTACTATACCATTGTTTTCAATATACTTGTTTATTTCAGAAAAAACATCCTCAATTGGATAGAACTCAGATCGTTCCATAGTCCATTTTGTTGTTCTTCCAACGCCACAATAAATGCAATCGTGGTTACAAGTTTTTTTAGGACTAAAATCTACTGGTAAAACATTCTGACATCCTAGAGCATTCGTTATTTCTTTTAGGAACTTATATTCCATTTGTGCACCTCTTTATTTATCTACTAGAAATTTAGCTTTCTTCAAGATGTCATATAGTTCGTTGATTTTCTCTTCAGGAAACGGACGACTTCTTACTTTAAAGAACCAATCTAAATAACGCTCAAAACCCATTTCCGCTAAGCTCTCAGTAGGAATTCCCAATTTAAGATCTTGATCATCATAGTCCTTCACAAGCTGATCTAGCTCCTTAGAAGTAAGTCTCTGGTATTTGTTATTATGAACAAGACCAGGGCCTGAAAGCCGACCCATTTTCCATTTGGGTTCTTCTTCGGGATATCCTAAACCTAAAGCAATTAGTGGGAAACAATACTGTTCAGGCAAATCGAAATGCTTGTAAACATCTTCCATTTTTGCTCTATGAACACTATTTGTGAAAATAGAATCAATACCAAGTGATTTAGCTGCGATTGTAGCAGTTTGCGCTGCAAGAATGGCGTCTATAGAACCTGTGATAAATAATCGAATATCTTTTGGGTCATAATCATAACCCATGTGTTTTGCAGTGTCTAATAATCGATTAAAATCTAAACAAAAAACAAGTCCTTTATTACCTCCATAAAATAACTGCTCAAGTGTTTCTTTCTCATCAACAACTATTATTGAATAATTCTGTCTGCGAGAAGAATTTGCAGCTCGAACAGAACTTTTTATGATCGTCTCTAAATCCTTTTTCGCGATCTCCTTATCTGAGAATTTCCGAATGGTTCTCAAATTCTGAATTACTTTTATTGTTTCGTTCACTTTTTTCATCTCAATTAAATAAACACAATATAGTTTGAAGTTAAATCTTTAACCAAGATTTTTCTATTTTTTTTTCAAAGAAAAATCACTAATAACTGTTATTATTTTCTCCTTTAAACTTTATAAAGCATTACATTATTTTCAGAATTATTTCTCAAACCTATGAGAAGCTTTTTTATAGTCCTTGAGAATAATGAAATAATGATTCACAAAAGAGAAGGCAAAAAATCGTTTGTGAATTCATTTGGTGAATAATGTATGGCTATTGAAGATAAAGATCAAAAATATCAATTAACATTCCCTGCAAACAGTAGGGAATCCAAAACCTTGAGCAGGATTGTTGGAGAGTATAACAAACTACTAGAAGATTTTGAGGAACCAAAAGATGCTCAGAAGATGCGTTTGAAAGCTTATGAAATGGCGGAATACAATTCTCAAGACATTTCTGGTGCTCTTAAAATAATGCGACTTGCTCTTAAGATCATGAAATCCTGTAATGGACTTAAATGAAGTAACAGTTATCACTTTCATCAGGGCTTCAACCCTGAAATAACGATTGCATACAGAATCTCCCTCGGGGGACGATGTTTGCGAATTTGCCATCCATCTACCGCTGATGAGCCAGAGTATTGAAATCCCTTTCATTCTCTGGCTTATCACAATTTTCTTCTGATTTGTTTTTTGTAGAAAAGTTATAAAGGACTGTTATCTCTTTGAACTGTAATTAAAGCTAAGACAGTTAAATCGGGGAAAAATATCTTTGAATAATGTCTCAACTGAAGAGCTAATTTTGTTAGTAGAAAAAGGACACTTCATTGAGTCAAAATCAATTTTGTCTAAGATAGAATATAAACATCTAACTTCAAAAGATATAATCTTATTTGATCTTCTCAAATTTGAAACGTTAAATGGATTGTATGAATTTACTGAGGTTTTAGAGAAAATCGATTTTTCAATAAATCTAGCAACAAATGAAAAGATGGTAAAAGAACTGCTTCAATTACTGTATCACAAGTCATTTGCATTAAATTTTAGGAATAAAAAAGATGATTCTATTGAAGTAATTGAATTAGGTTTGAAAATAATCAGAAATTTAACAAAAAGCGAACAAAAACAGGTTTCTAAAGAGAAAGCATTTCTATTTCTGGAATATGGATACATACATTTTATTCGCAAGAATTATAAAAAAGGATTATTCTATGCGAAAAAAACCTTAAGAATTTTTGAAGAAATAAATTTTCAAAGAGGAATTGGACAAGTCTTTGAATTACTTGGTTTAATTGAATTTGGTTCGGTAAATATTACTAAGGCTATTGATTTCTTTGATGAAAGTTTAGAGATTTATACTAAGCTTGAAATTAGTAATCTTATTTTGAATTGCTATTATTATCTTGGTAGAATGTACTATTACAAAGGGGAACTTAATCGATCAATTGAATATTTGGAAAAATTGAGACCATACATTGAGAAGTATAATGATGATTATCGAGTTGCAGTTTATTTG
>JAGMDP010000134.1 GCA_023128635.1 Candidatus Heimdallarchaeota archaeon
ACTCTGAAATGCTTAACTCTTTTCAAAAGACAAAAACGCCATGATGTTCTTGGTTGGGCTTATTACAAGCTTGTACAGGTATTTCTTGCTCAAGATGACATTTCTCAAGCAAAGAAGTATCTTGATAAAATAAGTTCTCAGAAAATTGAACTTGGTGATGTAATCATTTGGATTGATTACAAACATCTTGCAGAAGCTCAAATATTTATCAAAAGTGGTTCTCAATCAAATTACACAAAGGCTAAGATTATTCTCAATGACTTAATTAAAAATTGGAGTAGGAATATTGCAGATGCCTATGAAGCAAGGTATTATTTATGTAGAATTCTTTTACAGGAATATCTAGAATCTGGTGAGAGTGAGATTTTAGAACAATTAAATACTTTAACAAAAGAAATTCTGGAATTTGGAAATGAAAATGATTTAATTGGTTACCGAATAAAGGCGAGTAACATCCGTCTATTAACACTATGGATTCAACAACAGATTTTACCAGACGTTACAAATCAACAAAACTTAGAAATCCTGCTAGTGAATGTTCAAAGGATAGCTGAGAGAATTGGTTTGAAGACAATTGCTAGAGATTTTTCTAATGAACATATGAAATTGCTGCAACAAAAACATGCATTAGAAGATATCATAAAAATCTATTTCCCTTCTACAGATTAGCTAATTCTTCTTCATAATTATACTATGATAAAAATTATGAATTATCACTTCTATGTTTATTAAGTGCAAAAATAATCGTGATTGTGAGATTATGCAAACAGATCTGCTTTATATGTCTGATAGTTATCTTAAGGAATTTGAAGCTATAATTACAGAAATTTCTGAAGATGGATTGAATATTTACTTAGATCGAACAGCTTTCTTTACTGGGGGTGGTGGTCAACCCCATGATATTGGAAAGCTCATAATTAATAATGAGGAATACAATGTAGTAAAAATCGTTCGAGATAGTAATCATGCAATCTATCATAGAATTGATCGATCTTGTGAAGCAAAAATTGGTTCTGAAGTAAAAGGAGAAATTGATTGGGATAGACGGTACAAGATCATGCGTTATCACACTGCACTCCATATTCTCTGTGGATTAATTTGGAAAGAATTTGGTGCCATGGTAACAGGTGGTAATATGTCTCCTGATAAAGCTCGAATGGATTTCAATCTAGCTGATTTTTCTAAGGAGAGAGTAGAGTATATCGAGAAGCGTGTTGCTGAAGAAGTTGCTGCTGCTCGAGATGTAGTCATCAAAATCCTACCTCGAGAAGAGGCATTTCAAATTCCAGATTTAATTCGTACAAAGATCAATTTGCTTCCTCCACAAATTAAAGAAGTTCGAACTGTAGAAATTGTTGGTTTAGACTTACAAGCAGATGGAGGAACCCATCTTAAAAACACTCGAGATGTGGGAAAAGTACGAATTATTGAGACAATCAATAAAGGCAAAGAAAATAAGAGAATTGTCATCAAAATTGACGACTAAATTCTTTTTTTAGTCCGATTCAGAAACCATAATTGCTTCTGCTTTATCTATAGAAAATTTGGGTTCAATTTCATCATCAATGTAATCTGGTTTAGCAATTTCTCCTCGGTTAGAGTAGATCATACCCCAAATCATAACAATGGTTAGTATTCCTGCAGCAACTAAGATAATGTATTTTGGTAAAACGACTTCAGCTATTAATGAAACAATACCCATTCCAGCTAACCGAGCTATACCTTGGAATAATTGTTGCGTTCCAAAAACCCGACCTTGTTTCTCGTATGGTATTTGTTCTTGAATCAAAGTTGGAGCTGAAACATTGATTGTAGAAATAACTACTCCAAATATGAATAAAAGTATGCCAATGGACAAAGCACTCCTTGCGAAAGCAAAACCATACAAGAATAATGTTGCACCTATTAAGGCGATATTCAGCATTGCTACTTTACGTTTAATTCTACCTATTCTCATTAGAATTAATGACATAATAATTCCTGAGACTCCCATTACCGCTTGCAAAATACCGTACCACGATTCTGTAAGTCCCATTTCACCTTGTAAAATAACTATAAACAAGACATTAAATGTTGAAAATGAAAATATGGTTAATGCAAAAACTATTAGCATATATGATATCTTTGGCGCGGCTCTTATTGTTTTTAAACCTATGATCAAATCATCATATACTCCTTTGGCTTGTAACCTAAACGTTACTTCTTCAGGTCGTTTTACCTCTGGTGGTTTCTTACCCACTAGAATGATGAAGAACATCATCGTCATTGAGAAGGCAAACGTAGCAGCATCAAAAATAAAGCTCCCTAAATAGCTTCTATTTGCTATTACTCCAGCTAAAACATAACCTATAATTGTTGCAACTTGGAAAACAGTTGACCCAATTGAGTTGGCAATTAGTAGATTCTTCTTCTTTACAATTAATCTTGTATAAGCACTTCTTGCTGGGAAAAATATTGATGCTGCTGATGAATTTATGAAAGTTAAGATGTATAGTAGTAGTAGAATGTATCTGATACTAATCATGTTAAGACCATTTACGTTAATAGTAATCTCCAAAGATTTTCTAAACAAGTACACAAAAATATATCCTACTGATGCTAAGAAACTAAGCATATTTGAATATAACATGATTTTTCTTTGATCGAATCGATCAACTAGTACTCCAGCGAATGGAGTGAATAAAACGTAAGGCAAAAAGAAAACAATTGACAATATGCCCATTTTACCAGGACTATTAGTTAATTTGAATATAAAGAACTGTAAAGCTAACCAAGAAACTGCTGCTCCAATATTCTGAGTAAACTGAGCAGCAAAAAGCAACATGAAAGTACCATTCTTCAATACTTCTCTTACAGATGGGGTGCCTTTAGCATTGACTACACCACTAATGGTTTCGACAATACTTTCATCTCCATGGGAAGCATTCACTAGAATTGGTCTCCTTTGAATCGAGTCGTAAATCAGAATTGAACATTAAAAATGTTTCAATAGCTTCATTTTCGAAAATGAAAAATGATTATTTCTGTGAATTATTTCCAACATTCATCTAATAGCAATCAATTCATAGTACTCTGCGTATAAGTCTCTATATTCTTTAGTCCAGGATTCTAATTCCGCAGGTGAAGTTGGATACTTGTTAGTGCATTCAAATACCTTCTCAATAATTTCAGGTAAGCGATTAAATCTTGGATTGGGTAATTGACTCCAAATATCCCCTAGTTTTCTTGATAATTTCATTAGCACATCATATTCTCTTGCGTAAAAGATGCTTCCAAGAGGTAAGTATTCCTTCTGTAATGCATCATTTAATTCATCATCCGGGATATTCTGCAGGAGTATTCTGTACAAATCTAATATTGAATATCTCAGACCATATCTCTCATGAATTTTCTTGTTGTATAACCACAGATCTTTCTCAGATAAATTCTCATTTGGAACTTGTGTTGCTGCTATTTTCCCTGCTATATATCCCGAAGCGAGTGAGGGACTTAATCCTCCGCCATGTAATGGATTCACAATCAAGCCAGCATCCCCAATTAAGATAATATTATCTTTAACATGCGTTGGAATTGGGTGACGTGTTGGAACAAATCCCCCACCACCTTCTATTACTTCGATACTAGAAAATCTGCTTTTCATGTCATTCTGATATACATCTTTTGGTGAAGCATCTTTTATCCATGATTTTGGAATCCCGGCTCCCATATTGTACTCATTATTTCCTCTGCTAAAGAACCACTTGTATCCACCCTTTGTTAAATCAAAACTAAACTCGAAAATTGCGTTGTCAACATAAATTTCAGGTGGGGAATCAATCCGGCATATTTCTCGGTAACAATAATACTGCTCTTCATCCTTTAATTGAGCATTCTCATCAAATCCGCCTAGCTCTTCTCGTATTTTGGAATTAATACCTGAACCATCAATGATTAATGGTGTAGTTAAAGTGATTGCTTCAGAACCATCTTTTATTAATTGCATTTGGAGTTTATTCGATTCCCTTTTCATAGTTTTAAATGTAGTATTTTCAAATAGTTTAACACCCTGATTTAATGTTTCTTCTAGTAGAGTTTGTCCGAAT
>JAGMDP010000135.1 GCA_023128635.1 Candidatus Heimdallarchaeota archaeon
TCTTGCAAGAAATCTAGGTGTTTTGTACCAATACCATCACCACAGATCTTCTTCCCAATTAATTTCTTGGGTTTACGATCAACCAAAGCAATCTTACTTAATCCTTCCTTAGCTGCTGTATACGCAGCTAAACAACCTGCTGTTCCTGCACCAATGACAACTAAATCAAAATTCTCCGAGACCAAAACATCCACCAAGCAATTATTTTGATAAAAAGAATTTACCAGTATCTTACATTAAAATCTTTGCCAGTTACTTTTATATTTTCTAATTAAAACAATACAGTATTCTTAAATTTGTGAATGAAATATATAAAAGACATAGTGGAATATTGTTCAATTGAGTTGAAAGGCCTGTGAAATCGTTAGTTGTTTATTATTCCTTTGAAGGGGATACAAAGTTTATTGGTGATGCAATCGCTAAAGAATTCGAAGCAGATGTCTTAGAATTAACATTAGAAAAAGAAGTGAAATCAAAAGACTATATGAAACAATACTTGGGTGAAAAGCAAGTTCTTATGAAAACTGAACCATTATTGAAACCTTATGATAAAAAACCTCAGGATTATGATTTAATTATTATCGGCACACCAGTTTGGTCTGGAACTTATGCCCCCGCATTACGAACATTCTTTCGATTCGAAGAGATAAAAGGTAAAAACATTGCCTTTTTCTATTGTTTCACAGTAAAAGCTGGTAGAGTCTCTCGTCGAATGAAAAAACGTTTGAGGAGAAATGACTTCATTGGGGATATTGGATTCAAAGATCCTCTGAAGGGAGATAAGGACATGGCTCTTAAACGTGTGAAGCGTTGGGTTGAAATGCTAAAAGAATATTTGACTGATAAATAAAAGTTCAAATAGTTCTTTCATTCTGAAATAAGCTGTGAAATACTCTTCTCTTAGCAAATATTAGATGGATGTCGTAACATTAATTATTCGCTTTGTGTAGAGTCAGTCATTTATCTGTGGTGAAATTTAGTGGATAAGAATCCCAAAAAAGAAGAACAAAAAACCTCTTCCTCAAATTCTGAGGAAGAATCTCTGATAAAAGAAAAATATCGTGTAGATACTGCAGGTACATTGTTCTCTTTAGCATCTTCACCAAAAATTCCTTGTGTCTATCGTTTCTGGGCTACTATGAAAGATCTAGTTAAAGTTGATGGTTTACAACAAGCACTGGACAATATAATGCCTCGATTTCCTTATTATCAAGTAAAATTCTCTCGGGGATTTTTATGGTACAAATGGAAAACCACTACTGATAAACCTAAAGTGATCAAGAAACCTGATTACCCATGTCAACACATTCCAATTAAATCTACTACTGT